>JAIRVJ010000142.1 GCA_031253955.1 Burkholderiaceae bacterium
CGGCAAAGCCGCCCAGCGCCAGCCGCCATTCATAGGCAATCAGTTGCACCGCCGCCGCCAGGTTGAGCGAGCCGTAACCCGGCGCGGCGGGGATGGACAGCGCCGCGTGGCAACGGTAAACGTCGGCGTTGCTCATGCCGAAACGCTCGCTACCGAACAGGAAGGCCACGCCGGCATTTGAAGCATTTTCGGCATCAAACTCAGGCAGTGCATTGGTTGGCAGCTCTTTTTTCAAGAGCAATTCGAAGTGTTCGCGCGGGCTGCGCGTGGGCGGACCGAAGTCGCGCGGGGTCATCACCGTGGCGCACAGGTGTGTCGTGCCAGCCAGCGCATCGTCCAGCGTGGGCACAATGCGGGCGCGCTCCAGCACGTCGCCCGCGCCGCTGGCGCGCTCAATGGCCTCGCGGCGGGTCAGCACGTCGGGCCAGCGGGGGGCGACCAGCGCCAGATCGTCAAAGCCCATCACCTTCATGGCGCGGGCGGCGGCGCCCACGTTGCCGGCGTGGCTGGGCGCAATCAGCACGAAACGGGTGGCGGGGTGGATCGTCATTGACATTGAAAAACTGATTCGCTCAGTACCCTACGCCAAGTTCCTGGGCTTGTGCGGCCAGTTCGTCCAGCGCCTGGCGGCGCTTGGCCTTGACTTCGTGCGCTGCCGCTTCCAGATGCGCCCGCGCCATCGCCCCCACCTGATCGGGCGGCAGAGCTTTCAGCTTATGGTCGCTCCACACCTGCCGCCACAAGCGCGCGCCGCGCTGGCCGTGGTGCAGGCCGAGTATGTGGCGCGCGATGGCCGGCCAGGGCGTGCCGTCTTCTTGCGCTTCGCGCTGCATGTAGGCCAGCATCGCCTGCTCCACTTCGCCCTCGGTGAGCGCGCAGGGCGGGCCGCCCAGAAATTTGGCGTCCCAGCCGCTCAACCACCAAGGCTGGTGATACGCCGCGCGCCCGATCATCACGCCATCGACGTGCGCCAGATGCGCGGCAATCTGCGCATCGCCGCTCACGCCGCCGTTGAGCACGATAGTGAGGTCTGGAAAATCGCGCTTGAGCCGGTACACCACTTCGTAGCGCAGCGGCGGAATTTCGCGGTTTTCCTTGGGCGACAAGCCTTGCAGCCACGCATTGCGCGCGTGGACAATGAACACGCGGCAGCCCGCCCGCGCCAGCGTGCCGACAAAGTCGCGCACCAGACCGTAGCCCTCATCCTGGCCGATACCGATGCGGTGCTTCACGGTCACCGGCACGGCCACCGCGTCCAGCATCGCCTTCACGCCGTCGGCCACCAACTGCGGCTCCAGCATCAGGCACGCGCCGAATGCGCCGCGCCGCACCCGCTCGCTGGGGCAGCCGCAGTTCAGGTTGATCTCGTCATAGCCCCAGCGCATGCCGATGCGCGCACAGTGCGCCAACTCCTGCGGCTCGCTGCCGCCAAGCTGCAGGGCCACCGGATGTTCCACCTCGTCCATGCGCAAGTGCCGCCGCTCATCGCCATGCAGCAGCGCGCCGGTGGTCACCATCTCGCTATAAAGCCGCGAGCGCCGCGTGAGCAGCCGGTGCAGATAGCGGCAATGTTTGTCCGTCCAATCGAGCATCGGCGCAATACATAAACGCCAGGGTGAGTTGTTGCCGTTCGGGGCGTTCATGGGGGGATTGTCTTATCTCGATCGATCTCCCAACCCTTGCAGGCAAGCGCCACCGTGCGCGGCACATGCCGCGCGCCGGCGCGGTATTGGCTAACCGTACGACGCGACGGGCCAATGGCATCGTCGGCCTGCGCCAGTGACAGACCATGACTATCCTGCCAACGGCGGAATGCCAGCGTATCGGCGCGCCCGGCTTGTTCAAGGGCCATTTCCATCAAGCGGTCCGCATCCAGCCTCTCACCGGTGGGCCATTCCAGCGTATGGCCCCAATCGGCCACGGCGGCGCGCCAGAAAAAGGCCGGTTTCTTCAACTCCGCGAACACCGTCGAACGCTCGGCCAGTTCCGCAAAATCGACGCGAACCACCTGCCCGCCGGTCTAGCGAATCTCCATCACCATGCCGCCCAGCGGCTGTGCTGATTGGATGCGGTTGAGGTTTTGCTTCATGGCTGGCTCCTAGGAAGCAGGTGGTTGCCACTACCCTGTGCTCACTCGGTGCCCGGGCAGCACCTCTTGCAGATAGTCGTTGAAAGCTTCTGCCAACAATTCGCGCCGTCGTTTCCAGAACTCCTCAGCCCGGTCGATTTGCCAGAGGTTTTGATCGAGAGGGATGCATTGGCTTTCAAGGATCTTTTGTTTGATCTTGCCAAGGTAAACCTCAGGCGATGCAGCACCTACGGAGCGATTGACCTCATCTGTAATAAATTCAATATTTGCAACCGTATCAGCGGTTACTCGTTTCCATTCTCCAAATTGCGCTCGTGGCAGAATATGATGCCGTTCGACATTTTTTTGATAGGAAATCTTTGATCCAGAAAAAAGATCATGAAGGCCCATATGCCGACAGGCCATATAGACACTGAAAAGTGCTCCTTTGTCGTTCAAGGCATCCTTGAAATCGTTGGGACTAGCTCCAAAAATTCCTTCGTCATGGCGTATGTTATAGTTGACTCTTGAATAAATCAGACATATACTAAAGACTGTATCCATTCAAGAGAATGTCATGGGCCTACAGTCAGGACTTGAAACGGCGGGTGCTGGCCTTTGTGGCTGCCGGAGG
>JAIRVJ010000146.1 GCA_031253955.1 Burkholderiaceae bacterium
CGCGTGCGCGCCGCGTGCCAGTAGCGCCGGGTGATTTCGGTGACGAATGCCGCGTCCCAGCTGATGAAGGCGTCGCGCATCAGGCTGGCGATGTCGTAGGTGATGGGGCCATACACCGCGTCCTGAAAATCGAGCACGCCGATGCCGCTTGCTCCGGGGAGCGCGGCCATGAGATTTCTGGGCATGAAATCGCGGTGAACGTAAACGCTTGGGCTGGCCAGGCTGTGGCGCACGATCAGATCGAACGCTTCGGCCAGCGTTTGCCGCCGCGCGGCGTCGAGCGCGAGGCCGCGGTATTGGCCGAGATACCACTCCGGGAAAAGCGCCAGCTCGCGCCGCAGCAGCGCCTCGCCGTAAGGCGGCAGCTCATGCGGGCGCGAGGCCTGTTGCCAGCGCACCAGCGCGTCGATGGCGGCGTCCAGCAGCGGCAGCGCCGCGCCGGAGTCGGACGGATCGAGCATATCCATCATGGTGCGCGCGCCCAGATCGGTCAGCAGCATGAAGCCGTGCGCTTCGTCCCACGCCAGAACGCGCGGCACGTTCAGGCCCGCTTCCAGCATCAGCCGCGCCACATGTACGAAGGGCGCGCAGTTTTCATGCGTCGGCGGGGCGTCCATGATGATGCGGGTGGCGCCGGTTTCGGTGTCGATGCGCAGATAGCGGCGAAAGCTCGCGTCCGCTGAGGCGATGCGCACGCTGCCGTGCAACAGCCGGTGCACCTTGGCCTGCTGCGCCAGCCAGCCGGCAAAGGCGGCGCCGCGCGCCGGATCGGCCCAGACGGGGGCGGCGGACGGGGCGGGCGCGTGGGGGGTGCTCATGGATAATTGAAAAGTTTGGCGTTGAGCGTTCAGCGTCGAGCGTGGAAATATCTTTGCGGCAGGCAGCCTCTTGCACGCAAAACGCTCAACGCAAAACCGCTCAACGCAAAACGCTCGACGATTCTATATAGCGGTTCCCAAAAATTCTCATACTTTGTCGCCTTCGCCTTGCCGTACTACTCGTACTGTCTGCGGCTCGTCTTCGCGTCTGAAAATTTTTGGGAACCGCTATAAACGCCCTGCCGCTGCGCCGCTTCACGTGTTTGTCTTTGGTCTGTTCACACCCTTTCCGCGGATCGCGTTGCGCACCGGGAGAGGCGCGGCGCTGGCCGCGTGGACGCTGCTCGGCGCAGCGGCCTGGGCGCAGGAGGGCGGCGGCGGGCTTTCCCTGAAACTGCGCGCCACGCCCATGCTGGCCGAAGCGGTGGCGCGCGATGGCCCCACGCCGCTGTTTGCCACCGGCGACCGCGTGACCGGGCGCGATCAGCTGGATACCGTGATCGAAGGCAACGCCGAGCTGCGCCGCCCCGGCCTGACGCTGCAAGCCGACCGCATGACCTACGACGAGGCGACCGATCTGGCGGCGGCGCAGGGGAGCGTGCGGGTCAACTCGCGCGGCAACCTTTACAGCGGCCCCGAAGGGGCGATCAGGGTGCAGTCCATGCGCGGCTTCGTGCTGCAACCGACCTACCGGCTCCTGGCCAACGGCGGGTACGGCCAGGGCGAGCGCATCGACTTCATCGACCCCGACCGCGCCACCCTGAGCAACGCCGACTACACCACTTGCCGTCCTCAAAAGCCGGGCCAGACGCCTGACTGGATCTTGCGCGCGCGGCGGCTGGACATCGATCAGGAACTGGGCGAAGGCCATGCCGAGGGCGCCACGCTGGAGTTCAAGGGCATGCCGCTGATTCCCATCCCGTCCATGAGCTTTCCGCTTACCGAGCGGCGGCAAAGCGGCTGGCTGCCGCCGACGATCGGGCTGGACAACACGTCGGGCCTGAATCTTGCGGTGCCGTATTACTGGAACATCGCGCCCAACCGCGACGCCACACTGATTCCGCAGGTGATGAGCAAGCGCGGCGTCGATCTGGGAGGGCAGTTCCGCTACCTGGAGTCCAATTATTCGGGCATCGTGGAGGCCAACCTGCTGCCCTCCGACCAGTTGCGTCACCGCACCCGCTGGGGCTTTTTCGACCGGCATAACGGCACGTTCGACACCGGTATCGACGGCGTCGGCCCATTGGGCCTGAACCTCAACCTCAACCGCGTGAGCGACGACAACTACTGGCTCGACTTTCCGCGCCGCGGCCTATCGCTGACCACCCGCCTGCTGGCCAACGACGCCAGCCTGAGCTGGACGCGCGGCGATTTCGCGGTGCAGGCGCGCACGCTCAAATGGCAGGTGCTTACCGATCCGCTTTCGCCCATCCTGCCGCCCTACGACCGCTCGCCCGAATTGAGCGGCCGCTGGGCGCACCGCAACGGCTGGGGCGGACTGGACTACGCGGTGGAGACGGACTACACGCGCTTTCAAGGCTTGCCGCTGCTCACCGGGCAGCCCAACGCGCAGCGCGAGTACGTGCAGGCGCAACTGGCGCGCCCGTTCGCGCAGCCCTGGGGCTTTTTCACGCCCGCGGCGCAGGTGCACGCCAGCCGCTACAGCTTCAGCGCCCCGCTAGCCGATGGCTCAAGCAGCCTAGGGCGCACGATTCCCACGCTCAGCCTCGATAGCGGCCTGATCTTCGAGCGCGAAGCCAGCTACTTCGGCCGCGCCTTTCGCCAGACGCTGGAGCCGCGCCTGAAATACGTGTACACGCCCTACCGCAACCAGAGCCTGATTCCCAATTACGACACCGGCCCGTATGACTTCAACTTCGCCACCATCTGGGCCGACAACGCCTTCGTCGGCCACGACCGCATCGCCGACAACAACCTGCTCACGGCGGGCCTGACCAGCCGCCTGCTCGACCCCGCCACCGGCGCCGAGGCGGTGCGTCTGGGCATCGCGCAGCGTTACCGCTTCGCCGCCCAGCAAGTCACCCTGCCGGGCGGCGCGCCCTCGGGCAAGGGCGTCTCGGACATGATGCTGGGCGCCTCCATCAATTGGGACCGGCAATGGGGCCTGGACTCGGTGCTGCAATACGACCCCAACAAAAACCAGTCCACCCGCACCACTCTGGGCGGACGCTATTCGCCGGGCGAGTACCGCACGCTGTCGGCGGCCTACCGGCGCGAGCGCGATCTGAACACGCGCCAGTTCGACATCAGCGGGCAATGGCCGCTGGACGACTGGGGCCAGGGGCCGCGCCGCTGGTACGGCGTAGGCCGGCTCAACTACGACATGGTCAGCCGCAAGCCGGTGGACGCGGTGCTGGGCGTGGAGTACGACGCCGGCTGCTGGATCGGGCGCTTCGTGTTCAGCAAGCTGCAAACGGGCACCGGCACGGCCAACAAAAGTATCATGTTCCAGTTGGAATTCATCGGTTTCTCGCGCGTGGGCGTCAACCCGTTGCGCACCTTGCGCGAGAACATTCCCAACTACCATCTGCTGCGCCAAGAAACCGTCGTGCCTAGCCGCTTCAGCAACTATGACTAATCCGCCGCGATCTTTTTCTGTTCTTCCGCCCCGCCGGGCGCGGCTGGCCGCCGGGCTGCTCGCCGTGTGCCTGGCCGCCGCCGGTGTTGGCGCCGCCTGGCCGGGCTTGGCGCGGGCGCAGCAAAACCCACAAGCCAAGACGGCAAGCCAGCACCAGCCGGCGGCCCGCAAGAAAGCGCCGGCGGGCAAGAAACCCGCCAAACCGGCGGCGCAAGCCGCCTCTGCCGCCGTTTCGGCCCCCGCCCCGGCGGCCTTGGCTCCAGCAGCGCTCGCGCCTGTGCCAGCGCCCACCGCTTCCGCGCCTGCCGCTCGCGTGGGCGCAGGCCCGGCCGATCACATCGTCGCCGTGGTCAACACCGAGCCGGTCACCAACAGCGAAGTGCGCGAGCGCGTGGCTCGTGCCCAGCGCGATGCGCGCGCGCGCAACCTGCCGGAGCCTGTGACCGGGGAACTGCGCAAGGCCGCGCTGGAATACCTGATCGCCGAGCGCGCGCAACTGCAATACGCCCGGCAGCAGGGTCTGAAAGTCAGCGACGAGGCGCTCGCGCAGGCCGAGTTGGCTGTGGCGCGCCAGAACGGCCTGTCCAGCGCCGAAGAGCTGGAGCGCCGCGTGCAGGCCGAGGGCATCGCGCTCAAAGCTTTCCGTGACGACATGCGCAAACAGGTGCTGCTGGCGCAACTGCGCGAGCGCGAAATCGAGCCGAAGATCCAGGTCAGCAACGCCGAAGTGGACAGCTTCATCCGCGAGCAAACCGGCGCTCCCGCCAGCGAGCCGCTGCTCAACCTGGCGATGATCCTGGTGGCCGTGCCCGAACATGCCGCCCCAGGAGAAACCGAGCGCCTGCAAGCGCGCGCCCAAGAGGTGGCCCGCCGCGCCAAGACCGGCGAAGACTTCGCCAAGCTGGCCGCCGAATACTCCGACGCCAACCGCCGCGGCGCCGACGGCGGCGTGCTCGGCCTGCGGCCCGCCGATCAATACCCCGAACTGTTCGTGCAAAGCGTGCGCGGCCTGCGCGTGGGCGAAGTGGTGGGGCCGATCCAATCGGGCGCGGGCTACCACGTCCTGAAGGTGCTCGAACGCAAGCAGAACGACCAGCTGGCGGAAGTCAAGATTCCGCAAACGCAGGCGCGCCACATCCTGCTCAAGATCGGCCCCGCGCAAAGCGAAAGCGTGGCGCGCCAGCGGCTGGCCGACTTCAAGCGCCGCATTCTTTCCGGCCAAGCTACGTTCGGCGATCTGGCGCGCGAAAACTCGCAAGACGCGGGCAGCGCCGAAGACGGCGGCGAACTGGGCTGGGCCAGCCCCGGCCAGTTCGTACCCGAATTCGAGCAGGCGATGAACAACCTCGACCCCGGCCAGATCAGCGACCCGATCCCCACCCGTTACGGCATCCACCTGATTCAGGTCGAAGGCCGGCGCGCCAAGGTGCTCACGCCCGATGAGCAGCGGCAACTGGCGCGCAACATGCTGCGCGAGAAAAAAGCGCAGGAAGCCTTCGACACCTGGGCCAAGGAAGTGCGCGGCGGCGCCTACATCGAATACCGCGATCCGCCCGATTGAATTTCTCCCTCTCCCGCCCGCTTGCGGGAGAGGGTTGGGGAGAGGGCCAGCGGCGCTCGCTGGTGTCACAACGCGTGTGCTTCGCCCCCTCTCTCCTCAGCCTTTGGAAGGGAGAGGGAAAATAGCCAGCATGAACCACCTGCCGCGCAAGCGTTTCGGCCAGCACTTCCTTTGTGACGCGGCCATCATCGACGCCATCGTGCGCGCCATCGACCCGCGCGCCGGGCAGGCGATGGTCGAAATCGGCCCCGGCCTGGCCGCGCTCACGCAGCCGCTGCTCGATCGTTTGGGGCGGCTCACGGTCATCGAGCTGGACCGCGATCTGGCCGCCCGCCTGCGCGCCAACCCGCGCCTTGAGGTGATCGAGGCGGATGTGCTTAATATCGATTTTCCCCAGATAGTGCAAAGACTTGAAGCTGCAAAAATCAGAGTAACCGGCAACCTACCCTACAACATCTCCACCCCCATCCTGTTTCACCTGCTGCCGTGGGCCGGGCACATTCAGGACCAGCACTTCATGCTGCAAAAAGAAGTCGTGCAGCGCATGACTGCGCCGCCCGCCTGTGCCGATTACGGACGCCTGTCGGTCATGCTCCAGTGGCGCTACGCGATGGAAAACCTGCTGCCCGTGCCGCCCGAGGCCTTCGATCCGCCGCCCAAAGTTCATAGCGCCGTGGTGCGCATGACCCCGCGCGCCGGGTTCACCCCGCTGCCGCTGGAGCTTTTTTCCGAACTGGTGCGTACCGCCTTCAGCCAGCGCCGCAAACTGTTGCGCCACACCCTAGGCCGCTGGCTTGATGCGCGAGGCTTTGCAGGCCATTTCGATACCCAGCGCCGCGCCGAAGAAGTGCCCGCCTCCGAATACGTCCAACTTGCGGCGCAACTGGCGGCGCTTCCGTTTGAACGTGTTTACGATCTCCAAAAATCCGCGCAGTGACCTTTTCGGGATAGGCTGCAAAGTGCAACACGCAGCCATAATGGAGCTATAGTGAGCATTTGCAACGCCGTAGAGCGCCAGAAAAGCTCGTTGCCCTTCGGGTTTTTGTCGAGCTATTGAAGATTGTAAACACGTTCTAAGACCATTGCAGACGGGCACAAGCAGAGGCCACAGGGTTTGTCCGCGCGGTGCCTGATCGCAACCAGGCCCGTTAGCATCTTCTCTTTTGCCGCAGAACAAAGATGCACAAGATATGACATATATCAAACAATTGCTGCGGCGCGGCACGTAAAGTATCCATCCATATCTATCCAAATGGGCGGCAATCAGGTTTGTGCGCCGTGCCGGCCACGAACCTGACGTGCAAAAGCATTCAGTAAGAAAGAGGCATCCAATGGATTCAAGCATAGGACGCGCCGGCTTGAAGGCAGTTGCGGGTATTTGCATACTTATGCTGGGCTGGCTGCTGCTGGCCGGGCAGGCGTTGGCTCAAGGCACGGATCCAGCCATTCAAAAAGGTCTGGCTTGGCTTCAAGGGCAGATCGGCAGCAACGGCCAACTAGCCTCGGAAGCCGCCTCTCCCGCGCTGCCCATGCAGGTGCGCTCCGAAACGGCCACAACTCTCAAGGCGCTGTCGGCCACAGTGCCCGCCGCCCTGTACGCCGCCATTGACGGCATCACCCCCGACACCACCGAATACCTGGCGCGCAAGGCGCTGGCCAAACAACTCGCTGGCAGCCCCAATGCACCGGCGCTGAACGCACTGGTACAGATGCAAAACGCCGATGGCGGCTTTGGCGCTGCCGTTGGCTTGCAGAGCAATCCGTTGGATACCGCCCATGCCCTGATGGCGCTGGCCCCCGCCCGCACCGATACCACCCTGCGCGCGCTGATGTGGCTGGCAGGCAGCCAGCAGGCCAACGGATCGTGGCTTTTGCAGCCCGATAGCGACGCTGTGGTCACCACCGCCTTGGCCACACAGGCGCTCACCCCCTACAGGGACCAAGCCGATGCCCAAGCCGCGTTGACCAAGGCTCGTGCCTGGCTGCTGGCGCAACGCAATACCGCACAAACCTGGGACGACGACATGCGCACCGCCCAGGCCCTGCTGGCCGTGCTGCCGGGTCTGGACAGCGCCGCCAGCGTGCAGCCGGCCATTGATGCCTTGCGCGCCAGCCAACTCGCCGACGGCTCTTGGGCGGGCGATCCCTACACCACCGCCTTGGCCCTGCGCGCGCTGTGGGCCATGGCGCAACCCAACCCCAACCAGATCCTCATCCAGGGCCGTGTGGTCGATGGGCAAACCGGCTTGGCGCTCAGCGGCGTAAGCGTGGCGCTCAATGGCGCGCAGTCCTATTCACAGCCAACCGACGCCAACGGACAGTTCGAGTTCACCAATCCTGCCCCCGGCAGCTACACGCTGAGCGTGAGCCAGACAGGCTTCGGCACGGTCACCGGCGCCATCGCGGCCGCCGCCGGGCAGACGTTGAATATTGGAACCATCGCCCTGCTGCCCATATCCGCCGGCGCCACGACCGG
>JAIRVJ010000149.1 GCA_031253955.1 Burkholderiaceae bacterium
GCGATGGAGCCAGCCGCGAACCGGCGAAAAAAAACCCCGGTCGCGATGACCGGGGCATGAACCACCTTTGAAGGGTGGAGGAGACAATCGGTGCACACTGACCGCAAACCTTGCTGCGCCGCAGCGTACTATGGTCCGTAGTTTAACAAAAAAGAGCGGTTGCGCCATCCCTTTGACCCCGCGCAGCGTAACTTTTCGACACAAATGTTGCTTGTGCGCATTTTTTGATCAAAAATGATGTTTTTTTACAACAAATGGCGATGCGCGTCGCTCTTTACCTGACTTGGTCGTAAGGGTACTTGACAGACCCGGCGCGTTCGGTGATAATTAAAAGCTTCGCTGCGAATTTTTCATGGCGAAGGCTATCCGTCCCCAAACCCCTTCCGCGAGGCAGGCTTGCGACAAGCAGCTTTTTTCTGGTCGGGCGTCGGGCCCAAGACTGATCCGGCGCAAAGCCGTTGCGCCGGATGCAAGTTGGGATATTTTTTGAAATGATCCAGACCGAATCTCGACTCGAGGTGGCCGACAACACCGGCGCCAAGTCCGTCCTGTGCATCAAGGTGCTGGGCGGCTCCAAGCGCCGCTACGCCAGCGTCGGCGACATCATCAAGGTGAGCGTGAAAGAAGCCGCGCCGCGCGGCCGCGTCAAGAAAGGCGAGATCTACAGCGCCGTGGTGGTGCGCACCGCCAAGGGCGTGCGCCGCGCTGACGGCTCGCTCATCAAATTCGACGGCAACGCCGCCGTGTTGCTCAACAACAAGCTGGAGCCGATCGGCACCCGCATCTTCGGCCCGGTCACGCGCGAGTTGCGCACCGAGCGGTTCATGAAGATCGTGTCGCTGGCTCCCGAAGTGCTGTAAAGGGAAAGCGCGCCATGAACAAGATTCGCAAGGGTGACGAGGTAATCGTCATGGCCGGCAAGGACAAGGGCAAGCGCGGCGTCGTGACGCTGCGCGCAGACGGCGAGCGCCTAGTGGTCGAGGGCATCAACCTGGCCAAAAAGCACGTCAAGCCCAATCCGATGAAGGGCGAGCAGGGCGGCATCGTGGACAAGACCATGCCGATTCATCAGTCCAACGTGGCCATCTACAACAAGGCCACCGGCAAAGCCGACCGCGTGGGCATCAAGATTCTGGACGGCGGCGCCCGCGTGCGCGTGTTCAAGTCCAGCGGCGAACCCATCAGGGCGGCATGAGGGCTTGCAACATGACGACAGCACGACTGCAACAACACTACCGCGAAAAAGTGGCGCCCGAACTGATCAAGAAGTTCGGCTACAAATCGCCCATGCAGGCGCCGCGCCTGGCCAAAATCACGCTGAACATGGGCGTGGGCGAGGCCGTGGCCGACAAGAAGGTCATGGAGCACGCGGTGGCCGATCTGAGCAAGATCGCCGGCCAGAAGCCCGTGGTGACCAAGGCTAAGAAGGCTATCGCCGGCTACAAGATCCGCGAGGGCCAGGTCATCGGCACGATGGTCACGCTGCGCGGCGTGCGCATGTACGAATTCCTGGATCGCTTCGTCACCATCGCGCTGCCGCGCGTGCGCGACTTTCGCGGGGTGTCCAGCCGCGCGTTCGACGGGCGCGGCAACTACAACATCGGCGTGAAAGAGCAGATCATCTTCCCTGAAATCGAGTACGACAAGGTGGATGCGCTGCGCGGTCTGAATATCAGCATCACGACAACGGCCAAAACCGACGAGGAGTGCAAGGCGCTGCTTGCGGGTTTCCGTTTTCCGTTCAAGAATTAAAGGGTAACGCCGTGGCAAAAACCGCATTGATCGAACGCGAGCTCAAGCGCGAAAAGCTCGTGGCCAAGTACGCCGCCATGCACGCCGAACTGAAGGCGGCATCAAGCGATCCCAAGCGCAGCGACGAAGAGCGCGCCCAGGCCCGCCTGGCGCTGCAAAAGTTGCCGCGCAACGCCAACCCGACGCGGCTGCGCAACCGCTGCGAAATCACCGGACGCCCGCGCGGCACGTTCCGCCAGTTCGGTCTGGGGCGCGCCAAGATCCGCGAGATGGCGTTCGCCGGCGATATTCCGGGCGTCATCAAGGCGAGCTGGTAAGGCAGGAGAGATTTCTATCATGAGCATGAGTGATCCTATTGCCGATCTGCTGACCCGCATCCGCAACGCCCAGATGGTGGCCAAGCCGACCGTGTCGGTGCCTTCTTCCAAGGTCAAGGCGGCCATCGCCCAGGTGCTGAAAGACGAAGGCTATATCGACGGCTTCCAGATCAAAAGCGATGGCGGCAAGGCCGAGCTGGAAATCGCCCTCAAGTACTACGGCGGCCAGCCGGTGATCGAGCGCATCGAGCGCGTCAGCCGTCCCGGCTTGCGCGTTTACAAGGGGCGCGGCGAGCTGCCGCAGGTGATGAATGGCCTTGGCGTGGCGATCGTGACCACGCCCAGAGGCGTGATGACCGACCGCAAGGCGCGTGCCACCGGCGTCGGCGGCGAGGTGCTGTGCTACGTGGCCTGACCCGCGTCGCATCAGGAGAGATCAAGATATGTCACGCATAGCAAAAACAGCCGTTGCCATCCCGCAGGGCGTGGACGTGCAAATCGGGCAAGACCGGATCACCGTCAAAGGCGGCGGCGGCGCGCTTGAGCTTGCGCCCAACCGTCTGGTACACATCCGCGACGAAGGCGGCAAGCTGTCGTTCGTTCCGGCCGACGACTCGCGCGAGGCGGGCGCCATGAGCGGCACCCTGCGCCAGTTGGTGGGCAACATGGTGACCGGCGTCAGCAAGGGCTTCGAGAAAAAGCTCACGCTGGTCGGCGTGGGTTTTCGCGCCCAGGCGCAGGGCAACAAGCTGAACCTGAATGTGGGGTATTCGCACCCCGTCAGCATCGAGATGCCGGCGGGCGTTACGGTGGCCACTCCGGTGCCCACCGAGATCGTGCTCAAGGGCGCAGATCGCCAGCGCGTCGGCCAGACCGCCGCCGAAATCAGGGGCGTGCGCCCGCCCGAGCCGTACAAGGGCAAGGGCATCCGCTATGCGGACGAGCGCGTCGTCATCAAGGAAACCAAGAAGAAATAAAGGACCCGCATCATGATGACCAGAAAAGAGCAGCGCCTGCGCCGCGCTCGTCAGACCCGCATCCGCATTGCCGGTCAGGGCGTGCCGCGCCTGACCGTCAACCGCAGCAACCTGCACATTTACGCCGCGCTGATCTCCGATGACGGCGCGCGCGTGCTGGCCAGCGCCTCCACTGCCGAGGCTCAGGCGCGCCAGGCGCTGGGCGCTGCCGGCAAGGGCGCCACTGTGGGCGCTGCGTCCGAGGTGGGCAAGCGCATCGCCGAGCGGGCCAAGGCCGCTGGCATCGGCAAAGTGGCGTTCGATCGCGCCGGTTACGCCTACCACGGCCGCGTCAAGGCCTTGGCCGACGCGGCCCGTGAAGGCGGCCTTCAGTTCTAAAGAGGCGAGATACGAGAATGGCTAAGTTTCAAGCACGCGCGCAAAGCGGCGACGGCCCGGAAGACGGCCTGCGCGAGAAGATGATTTCGGTCAACCGCGTTACCAAGGTGGTCAAGGGTGGCCGTATCCTCGGTTTCGCGGCGCTCACCGTGGTGGGCGATGGCGACGGGCGCGTCGGTATGGGCAAGGGCAAGTCCAAGGAAGTGCCTTCCGCCGTGCAAAAAGCGATGGAAGAAGCGCGCCGCAACATGATCAAGGTGTCGCTCAAGGAGGGCACCATTCATCACAACGTGACGGGCACGCACGGCGCCGCCACCGTGATGATGGCGCCCGCGCCGCGTGGCACCGGCATCATCGCCGGCGGGCCGATGCGCGCGGTGTTCGAGGTGCTGGGCATCACCGACATCGTCGCCAAGAGTCATGGCACTTCCAACCCGTACAACATGGTGCGCGCCACGTTCGACGCCCTGACCCGCAGCACGACCCCCGCCGAAGTGGCCGCCAAACGCGGCAAGTCGGTGGAAGAGCTGTTTGCCTGATCCGGGAGCACTTCATATGGCTAACTCACCCAAAACCCTCAAGGTGCAACTGGTGCGAAGCAGCATCGGCTGCAAGCAGTCGCACCGCGCCACCGTGCGCGGCCTGGGCCTGCGCAAGCTGGGCAGCGTGCGCGAGCTGCAAGACACGCCCGCGGTGCGCGGCATGATCGACAAGGTCGATTACCTGGTCAAAGTGCTCTAAGAGCCAAGAGGTACGACAGATGCAACTCAACACTCTCAAACCCGCCGCCGGCGCCAAAAGCGCGCGCCGCCGTGTCGGCCGCGGCATCGGCTCTGGCCTGGGCAAGACCGCAGGGCGCGGTCACAAGGGCCAGAAGTCGCGCGCCGGGGGCTACCATAAGGTTGGCTTTGAAGGCGGCCAGATGCCGCTGCAGCGCCGCTTGCCCAAGCGCGGCTTCAAGTCCCCCGCGCTCAAATACAACGCCGAGGTCACGCTCGCCGATCTGGAACGCCTGGGCTTGGCCGAGGTCGATCTGGCGGCGCTCAAGAACGCCGGCGTGGTCAAGGGTTCGGCCCGTTTTGCCAAGGTCATCAAGACGGGCGAGCTGACCAAGGCTGTCAAGCTGACCGGCATCGGCGCGACCGCCGGGGCCAAGGCAGCCATCGAAAAAGCCGGCGGGGCGCTGGCCTGATGGCCGTGCGCGTTGTACCAGGGAAAGTCTGATTCATGGCCACCGCCAACTCCACGCAAATCGCGAAAACCGGCAAGTACGGCGACCTGCGCCGCCGGCTGGTGTTTCTGCTGCTCGCGCTGGTGGTGTACCGCATCGGCGTGCACATTCCCGTGCCCGGCATCAACCCGGAACAGTTCAAGCAGTTGTTTGAAAGCCAGCAGGGCGGGATCCTGAGCCTGTTCAACATGTTCTCCGGCGGCGCGCTGCGGCGTTTTTCCGTTTTCACGCTGGGGATCATGCCGTACATCTCGGCCTCGATCATCATGCAGATGATGACTTACGTGCTGCCGGCGTTCGAGAGCCTGAAGAAAGAAGGCGAGGCCGGGCGGCGCAAGATCACGCAGTACACGCGCTACGGTACGGTGGCGCTGGCGCTGTTTCAGTCCTTCGGTATCGCGTTTGCCATGGAATCCCAGAGCGCGGCCATCAACCCCGGCTTCGGTTTTCGCCTGACCGCGGTGGTGAGCCTGACGGCGGGCACCATGTTCCTGATGTGGCTGGGCGAGCAGATTACCGAGCGCGGGCTGGGCAACGGCATTTCCATCATCATATTCGCGGGCATCGCTTCGGGGCTGCCCAACGCCATCGGCGGCATGCTGTCGCTGGTCAACAATGGCGGCATGCCCTACATTGTGGCGCTGGGCATCATCGTGGCCGTGTGCTTGGTGACCTTTGGCGTGGTTTGGGTCGAACGCGGGCAGCGCAAGATTCTGACCAACTACGCGCGCCGCCAGGTCGGCAACAAGGTGTACGGCGGCCAGTCTTCGCACTTGCCGCTCAAGCTGAACATGGCGGGCGTGATTCCGCCGATCTTCGCCTCGTCGATCATCCTGCTGCCGGCCACCGTGGTGAGCTGGTCGAGCACGGGCGAGACCATGCGCTGGCTGCGCGACATCGCCGCCGCGCTTTCGCCCGGCCAGCCGGTTTACACGCTGCTGTATGCCATCGCCATCGTCTTCTTCTGCTTTTTTTACACGGCGCTGGTGTTCAACAGCCGCGAGGTGGCCGACAACCTGAAGAAAAGCGGCGCCTTCATTCCAGGCATCCGCCCCGGCGACCAGACCGCCCGGTACATCGACAAGATCCTGACGCGCCTGACGCTGGCCGGCGCGATCTACGTCACCCTGGTGTGCCTGCTGCCGGAGTTTCTGGTTCTCAAGTTCAACGTGCCGTTCTATTTCGGCGGCACGTCCCTGCTGATTCTGGTGGTCGTGACGATGGACTTCATGGCGCAGGTGCAAAACTACCTGATGAGCCAGCAGTACGAGTCGCTTTTGAAGAAGGCCAGTTTCAAGAGTTGAGCGCATGTCCAAGGACGACGTGATCCAGATGCAGGGCGAGGTGCTGGAAAACCTCCCCAATGCGACGTTTCGCGTCAAGCTGGAAAACGGGCACGTGGTGCTCGGTCACATTTCGGGAAAGATGCGTATGCACTACATTCGCATCCTTCCCGGCGACAAGGTAACGGTGGAACTGACGCCTTACGACCTGACGCGCGCGCGCATCGTGTTTCGCGCCAAGTAAGGTCTTTCGGCGTCAGGCAAGTGTTTTAGGAGAGTGAAATGAAAGTTTCGGCTTCGGTGAAGAAAATTTGCCGCAACTGCAAGATCATCCGCCGCAATGGCGTGGTGCGCGTGATTTGCACCGATCCGCGCCACAAGCAGCGCCAAGGGTAAGGCGCGGGGTCCTTACGGTCCTGCACGCAATATTGAAGGTTAGAACATGGCACGTATCGCTGGTATCAACATTCCGCCGCATCAGCACGCCGAAATCGGCCTGACGGCGATCTACGGCATCGGGCGCCCCCGCGCGCGCCAGATTTGCGACGCCTGCGGCATCGCCTATGCCAAGAAAATCAAGGATCTGAACGACGCCGATCTGGAAAAGATCCGCGACGCGATGGCCCAGTTCGTGATCGAAGGCGACTTGCGCCGCGAGACGACGATGAACATCAAACGCCTGATGGACATCGGCGCCTACCGGGGCGTGCGCCATCGCCGCGGCCTGCCGGTGCACGGCCAGCGCACGCGCACCAATGCCCGCACCCGCAAAGGCCCGCGCAAGGCGGCGCAGGCGCTCAAGAAGTAACAGGAAAGTCGATAGTCGATCATGGCCACCAAATCACCCTCCGGCAACGCCGCGCAGCGTGTGCGCAAGAAAATCCGCAAGAGCATCGCGGACGGTATTGCGCACGTGCATGCGTCGTTCAACAACACCATCATCACCATCACCGACCGACAAGGCAACGCGCTTTCCTGGGCGTCGTCGGGCGGCCAGGGCTTCAAAGGCTCGCGCAAGTCCACGCCGTTTGCGGCCCAGGTGGCCTCCGAGTCTGCCGGGCGCGCCGCGATGGAGCAGGGCATCAAGAACCTGGAAGTCGAAATCAAAGGCCCCGGCCCGGGGCGCGAATCCTCGGTGCGCGCGCTTGCGGCCCTGGGCATCCGCATCGGATCGATTTCCGATGTGACGCCGGTGCCGCACAACGGCTGCCGTCCGCAAAAGCGCCGCCGTATCTGATTTTTTTGTAAAGCCCACCGCCGCCCGCGCATTCGCCAGGCGGCTCCCCCGGCAAATGGCCGGGGCAGACTAGCATGAAGGAAAGTTAAGTGGCACGTTATCTCGGCCCCAAGGCCAAACTCGCCCGCCGCGAAGGCACCGATCTTTTCCTGAAAAGCGCGCGCCGCTCGATCAGCGACAAGGCCAAGTTCGACAGCAAACCCGGCCAGCATGGCCGCACCTCCGGCCAGCGCACGTCTGACTACGGCTTGCAGCTGCGCGAAAAGCAGAAGGTCAAACGCATGTACGGCGTGCTGGAAAAGCAGTTCCGCCGCTACTTCGAGGAAGCCGACCGCCGCCGCGGCAACACCGGCGCCAACCTGCTGCTGCTGCTGGAGTGCCGCCTGGACAACGTGGTTTACCGCATGGGCTTCGGCTCCACGCGCGCCGAGGCGCGCCAGTTGGTGTCGCATCAGGCCGTGACGGTCAACGGCAAGCCGGTCAACATTCCGTCGTACAGCGTCAAGGCGGGCGATCTGATCGCCGTGCGCGAAAAATCCAGAAAACAGGCGCGCGTGCAGGAGGCCCTGCAACTGGCCACCCAGGTCGGCATGCCGGCGTGGGTCGAAGTCAGCGTGGACAAGGCCGAAGGCGCGTTCAAGAAAGCGCCTGACCGCGATGAATTCGGATCGGACATCAACGAGTCGCTGATCGTGGAACTGTATTCGCGCTGATTTTTTTGATGCCGTCACAGATATTCGTTCCGGCCCGCCGTTTGGCGGGTTTGGCGCTTCACCAGCCTTACCGGTGTAACGAGCCGGGGGTATTGAGAGGAAGTTCAGAGCAATGCAAACCCAACTGCTGAAACCCAAGACCATCCACGTCGAACCGCTGGGCGTCCACAAGGCCAAGGTCACCCTTGAGCCTTTCGAGCGCGGCTACGGTCACACGCTGGGCAACGCGCTGCGCCGCGTGCTGCTGTCGTCCATGGTCGGCTACGCGCCCACCGAGGTCATCATCGAAGGCGTGCTGCACGAGTTTTCCACCATCGACGGCGTGCAGGAGGACGTGGTCAACATCCTGCTCAACCTCAAGGGCGTGGTGTTCAAGCTGCACAACCGCGACGAAGTGACGCTCAGCCTGCGCAAGGAAGGCGAAGGCGTCATCACCGCGGCGGACATCCAGATCCCGCACGACGTTGAAATCGTCAACCCCGGGCACGTCATCGCCAACCTGTCGCAAGGCGGCATGCTCGACATGCAGATCAAGGTCGAGAAAGGCCGCGGCTACGTTCCCGGCACGTTGCGCCACCATGCCGACGAGGCCACCAAGACCATGGGCCGCATCGTGCTCGACGCCTCCTTTTCTCCCGTCCGGCGCGTCAGCTACGCGGTGGAAAACGCCCGCGTCGAGCAGCGCACCGACCTGGACAAACTGGTGATCGACATCGAAACCAGCGGCGCCATCACCGCCGAAGAAGCGGTGCGCGCCTCGGCCAAGATCCTGGTCGAGCAACTCGCCGTGTTCGCGCAGCTTGAAGGCAGCGATCTGGCGCTGTTCGACCAGCCGGCGCAGCGCGGCGGCGCCGACCGGTTCGACCCGATCCTGCTGCGCCCGGTCGATGAACTCGAACTGACCGTGCGCTCGGCCAACTGCCTGAAGGCCGAAAACATCTACTACATCGGCGATCTGATTCAGCGCACCGAAAACGAGCTGCTCAAAACCCCCAACTTGGGCCGCAAGTCGCTCAACGAAATCAAGGAAGTGCTGGCCTCGCGCGGCCTGACCCTGGGCATGAAGCTGGAAAACTGGCCGCCCGCCGGCCTGGACAAGCCGCACTAAAGCAAAGCACAGAGCGCCATCGACATTCAACTCATTCAAATGCAGGGGCGGTACCTGATCCGGCCGCCCTGTCAATAAAACCGAAAGGAAAGTGCCATGCGTCACGGACACGGACTGCGCAAACTCAACCGCACCAGCGAGCATCGCCTGGCGATGCTGCGCAACATGATGAACTCGCTCATCGCGCACGAGTCCATCAAAACCACCCTGCCCAAGGCCAAGGAGCTGCGGCGCGTGGTCGAACCCATGATTACCCTGGGCCGGCAAGACACCGTCGCCAACCGCCGGCTGGCGTTTGCCCGCCTGCGCGACGACGCCAGCGTGCGCAAGTTGTTTACCGACCTGGGGCCACGCTTCAAAGAGCGTCCGGGCGGCTACACCCGCATCCTGAAGATCGGCTTTCGCGGCTACACCAACATGCTGAAAAAGAACTCGCGCGGGGGCGACAACGCGCCCATGGCGCTGGTGGAACTGGTCGATCGCCCAGCGCCCGCCGAGCCGCAAGCCGGTGCCGCGCAGGAACAGAAAGAATAGGTTATAATTACAAATTCATCGCGCGGTGGAGCAGTCTGGTAGCTCGTTGGGCTCATAACCCAAAGGTCGGAGGTTCAAATCCTTCTCGCGCAACCAGATCACCACGAAGCCCGCTCTTTCGCAGCGGGCTTTTTTGTGGGCGCACTCTGATGCTCCGCGCGCGACGCGCCGTTCACTGCCTCTCCCGCTTGCGGGAGAGGGGGCGTCCGCAGGCCGGTGGCTGGCGCTTCGTTCTTGGGCGTGTTCGCGGGCGCGTCCTGCCGGCGCAGCACGAAATCGCTGGCGGGCAGCGGCGGCTGGCCGGGCTGGTCGTTCAGCGGTTCCCAGCGTCCGCGGATTTCCTTGCCGCAGCTTTGCGGCGTGACCCGTCCGCTCCAGAAGGCAAAAAGGGCTTTGCCGTCGCGCGATTCGTCCAGGTTGAATTCGCCGTCTTCCACGTCGCCCGAGGCAATCGAGGTAATCGCGCCGTAACTGAAGCGCCCGCGCAGGCTTTCGCTGAACTCCGGGTGCTGGCTGAGCGTGAGCGTGCCCGACAAGCCGACCTGGGGCAACTCCACGCGCCACGCGCCGTACAGATCGCTGGCCCGCAGCGCGCTGGCGGCAGGGCAGGCGGGCGCGGCCTGGGATGCCGTGGGAGCCTGGGCCTGCTGCGCCACCGCCGGCAGCGCCACGGCGCAGCACACCATCCATAAAGCCGGGGCAAATGTTTTCAGCATGACGTTGATCGTGGATAGTACGGGACGTTTGGCACATCTATCAATTAAATAGCTGTATGCCTTATTATGACATGGTTTTTAACCATAAAAATGTAGAAAAATTATAAAAAACACGGGCAGCCAGCTATGATTTTTATTTTTCTTATACGTTCAACTTTTCCTTCATCATTCCCGTCTGCGCGGGAATGACGCCTTTTTCTCACACCGCCGCCGGATCGACGTCGATCAGCCAGCGCAGCACGGTGCGGTGGGCGGGGTCGGCGCGCAGGGCGTGCATGAGCGGGGTGAGGGCGGCGAGCACACGCTGCAAGGCGGCGCGGGAGGCGCTTTCGAGCAGCATCTGGGCGCGCTCGACGCCAGCCACGCGCTGGATGGGCAGCGGCACGGCCGGGTACCAGCGCACGGCGGATTGCGCGGCGGCCAACTCCGGCGTGGTAGCGAGCGCGGTTTGGGCCGCTTGCGCGAGCGCCGCCAGAAACGCCTGCGCCGCGCTCTGGCTGCGCGCGTCGGCGCGCAGCAGGGCCAGGTGGCTAAAAGGGGGCAGGCCGGCCAGCGCGCGCTCTTGCAGTTGCAGGGCGGCAAAGGCGGGATAGTCGTGCGCAGCCAGCAGCGCGTACAGCGGGTGCGCGGGGTGGCGGGTTTGAATCCACATCTGGCTGGCTGCGCCGCTGGCGGCGTCGCGCCCGGCGCGCCCGCACGCTTGCATGAGCAGCGCGAACAACCGTTCGGGGGAGCGGAAATCGCTGGAAAAAAGGGCGGCGTCGGGGTTGATGGCGGCCACCAGGGTGACGCGGCGGAAGTCGTGGCCTTTGGCGATCATCTGGGTGCCCACGAGTACATCGACCGCGCCGGCATGCACTTGCGCCAGCTGCGCTTCAAGCCGGCCCTGGCCTTTGGTCGTGTCGGCGTCGATGCGGGCGATGCGCGCGGGCGCGCCATCCGGGCGGCGTACATCGGCCAGCAACGCGGCCAGTTGTTCTTCGAGCTGTTCGGTGCCGCGGCCGATGGCGGCGATGTCCTGATTGCCGCAGCCGGGGCAGGCGCGCGGCACGGGCACGCTCAGACCGCAGTGGTGGCAGCGCAGCGTGCGGTCGGTCTTGTGAAACACCCGGTAGGCGCTGCAATGCGGGCATTGGCTTTTCCAGCCGCAGTCGGCGCAGCAGAGCACGGGCGCCCAGCCGCGCCGGTTGAGCAGCAACAGCGCCTGCTGGCCGCGCGCCACGCATTCGGTGATGGCCGCCAGCAGGGGCGGGGCCAGCGGCGCATCCTTGGGCTGGCGCGCCATGTCCACGCGCTGCACGTGCGGCCAGCCTGCATTGGGAGCTGCACCCACGGCGGTGCCGATGCGGGCGGGCATTTCCAGCCGCCGGTAGCGCCCGCCGGGGTCATCTTGCGTGGCAGGGCGGCTCTGGCGCCAGCTTTCCAGCGACGGGGTGGCTGAACCCAAAATGACTTTTGCGCCTTGCGCGTGGCCGCGATAGACGGCCAGATCGCGCGCCGAGTAACGCGCGCCTTCCTGCTGCTTGTAGCTGGGGTCGTGCTCCTCATCGACCACGATCAGCGCCAGATGCGGCAGCGAGGCCAGCGCCGCCATGCGCGTGCCCAGCACCACGCGCGCCTGCCCCAGATGCGCGGCCAGCCAGCTTTGCAGGCGCTGCGCGGGAGTCAGCCGGCTGTGCAGCGCCACCACCGCTTGCTGGCCCAGCGACGGCGCAAGGCGCGCCTGCAAGCGCGCCAGTAACTGTGGCGTGAGATTGATCTCCGGCGCCAGCACCAGCACCTGCGCTTGCGCGTCGCGCGCCAGCGCTGCCTGCGCGGCGCGCAGATAAACCTCGGTCTTGCCGCTGCCGGTGGCGCCAAAGAGCAGAAAAGGGCCGCTTTCGCGCTCGATTTGCTCCAGCGCGCGCTGCTGGTCGGGGGTGAGCGTGATGCCTGGGGCATCGTCCGGCGCGGATTCAGCGGATTCGGCGCGGGCGGCGCGCGCCAGCCGCCGGGCCAACTGCTGGCCTGAAAGCTGGCGCAATTGGGGCGGCAGCGCGGCCAGCGCTACTTCGCCCAAGGCGCGCTGGTAGTAGCGGGCGACGAAAGCGATCAACGCGCGCCAGGGGGCGGCCAGCGGCGGCAGAGCGTCGAAAACCGCGGCCACGGGGCGCACGCGGGCGGCCAGGTCCGGTTCAGGCGCGGGCAGCCCGGTTTCCCACACGATGCCGAGCACTTCGCGCCGGCCCAGCGGCACGCGCACCAAGGCGCCCGCAGCCAGCGGCTGCGCGCTGCCATAGGTGAGCGGTTCGGCAACCGCGCTGTGCGCGGGCGTGGCTACGAGCACCCGAATCCAGTGCGCCGCCGTGCCGCGGATTGTTTCTGAGGGGGAATCAACCTTCACTTCAAACGCTAAGTCGTTGTTTTGAAACGCTGCGGCAGCTATCCACAGATCTTGGGGATAACTTTGTTGACAGATTGCCCGCTCCGCCCGGCAAGCCTTGCCCAGCAAGGCCCGGCTTGAAATGCCCGTCAAAACAGCATTCCATCAATCCGTTATAAATCAACAAGTTACGATCATACCCCTACTGCGGATGCGGGCTTGCATGAAAGAGCTTGCGCAGAGCCAATGTTGTGCATAAGTAACGGCTGGCAACGGCATTTTTTTGATCCAAAGCCAATTTCTGGGCTTGACTTCGCCGGGAAATTGGGATTGGGTTCAGCGCCCGCGCAGCGCGGCGGAGTAGCGGTGCACCTCGTCCACCAGATGCGCCACATGTTCGGGCGGCGTGAGCTGGTGAATGCCGTGCCCAAGGTTGAAGATGTGGCCGATGGCCGGCTGCCCTTGCGCCTGCGGCGGGCCGAAGCTGTCCAGCACGGCTCGCGCCTGGGCGCGCACGGCTTGCGGCGGGGCAAACAGCACGCTCGGATCGAGGTTGCCTTGCAGCGCGACGGGGCGCACGCGCGCCGCTGGTGTTTCAGCATCATTTTGTCCGAAAACGCAGACTGCTCCTTGGGTATGCGCTTGCGAAATAATAGCGCTGGCGCGCGCCAGCGGCATCGTCCAGTCCAGCCCCAGCACGTCGCAGGGCAGCTCGCGCATGGCCTCCAGCCACGGGCCGCCGCCCTTGGTGAAGACGATGCGCGGAACCACCCGGCCATCGGCGCCGGTGCGCTTGAGCTGCGCTAGCACGTGCGCGGTGTAGGCAAGGCTGAAGGTCTGGAAAGCGCCATCGGCCAGCACGCCGCCCCAACTGTCGAACACCATCACGGCTTGCGCGCCGGCGTCGATCTGGGCGTTCAGGTATTGCGCCACCGCGCCGGCGTTGACGGTCAGCACGCGGTGCATCAGATCGGGGCGGGCGTACAGCAGCGTTTTGACGTGGCGATAGTCGCTGCTGCCCGCGCCTTCGACCATGTAGCAGGCCAGCGTCCACGGACTGCCGGAAAAGCCGATCAGCGGCACGCGGCCAGCCAGCGCCTTGCGGATTGACGCCACGGCATCGAACACGTAGCGCAGCTTGTGCATGTCGGGCACGGCAAGCCTGGCGACCGCCGCCTCATCGCGCACCGCCTGGGCAAAGCGCGGGCCTTCGCCTTCCTGGAACGACAGGCCCAGCCCCATCGCGTCGGGCACCGTGAGGATGTCGGAAAACAAAATCGCCGCGTCCAGCGGATAACGTTCCAGCGGTTGCAGCGTGACCTCGGTCGCGTAATCGGCGTGCGTGGCCAGCCCCATGAAACTGCCGGCCCGCGCGCGCGTGGCGCGGTACTCCGGCAAATAGCGCCCGGCCTGGCGCATCAGCCAGACAGGGGTGTAATTGGTGCTCTGGCCGAGGCAGGCGCGCAGAAAAGTGTCGTTTTGCAGGGGAGCCGGGATCATGCGCCGATTGTCGCAGGAGAGGCGATCGGCGGGGCGCGTCGAGAACGCTTCATGCACCAGCATTGGCCCGGCGCCCGGGCCGGGCAAAATTCAGGCATGATTGACCCCCTGCGCGCCGTGGGGCCGCGGTTGAATGGGGCCGCGCTGCAACAGGTTCATGATGTGTATTCCGCGCTTCGGCGCGATGCGTTATAAGACCTGTGAAGCAACGAACCCTTAGGAGTATCTCTTGAACATTCCCACCAGTCTGACCGACTTTTTGAACGCCGTGAAGCGGCGCGATCCGAACCAGCCAGAGTTTTTGCAGGCCGTGCAAGAAGTCATGACCAGCGTCTGGCCCTTTCTGGAAAAAAACCCGCGCTACCGGGAAAATGCGTTTCTGGAACGCTTGGTGGAGCCTGACCGCGTGGTGCAGTTTCGCGTGACGTGGCTGGACGACAAGGGCCGCATCCGGGTCAACCGGGGCTTTCGGGTGCAGCACAACATGGCGATCGGCCCGTACAAGGGCGGTATGCGCTTTCATCCGAGCGTGAACCTGTCGATCCTGAAGTTTCTGGCCTTCGAGCAATCCCTCAAGAACGCGCTCACCACGCTGCCCATGGGCGGCGGCAAGGGCGGCAGCGACTTTGATCCCAAAGGCAAGAGCGACGGCGAGGTGATGCACTTTTGCCAGGCGCTGATGCAGGAGCTGTACCGCTACATCGGCCCCGATACTGACGTGCCCGCTGGCGACATCGGCGTGGGCGCGCGCGAGATCGGCTACATGGCCGGCATGATGAAAAAACTCAGCAGCAACGCCGGCTGCACCTTTACCGGAAAGGGCGTGCCCTATGGCGGCAGCCTGATGCGCCCGGAGGCCACCGGCTACGGTCTGGTCTATTTCGCCCACGAAATGCTCGACCGTGCGCACGGCGGCCTGAGCGGGCGGCGCGTGTCCATTTCCGGCTCCGGCAACGTGGCGCAGTACGCGGCAGACAAGGCGCTGGAGATGGGCGCGCAGATCATCACGTTGTCCGACTCCGGCGGCACGGCGGTGTTTGAAAAGGGCCTGACGCGCGCCCAGTTGCAGGACGTGATCGAGTTCAAGGAAGTCCAGCGCGGACGCATGGCCGATTTCTGCGCCAAGCACAAAATCCGCTTCGAGGCCGGGCGCAAACCTTGGCACATTCCGGCGGACATCGCGCTGCCTTGCGCTACCGAAAACGAACTGCACGCCGACGACGCCCGCGCGCTGGTCGCCAACGGCGTGCGCTGCGTGGCCGAAGGCGCCAACATGCCGACCACGCTGGACGCGGTGGAAGTGCTCCAGTCCGCCGGCGTGCTGTACGCGCCCGGCAAGGCCAGCAACGCTGGCGGCGTGGCCACCTCCGGCCTGGAGATGAGCCAGAACGCCATGCGCCTGTCCTGGACCGCGCAGGAAGTGGACCAGCGCCTGCACGACATCATGAAAAACATCCACGAAAACTGCGTGCGCCACGGTGCGCGCGCGGACGGCACGGTGGACTACCTGGCCGGTGCCAACATCGCCGGCTTCGTGAAACTGGCCGACGCCATGATGGCGCAAGGCGTGCTGTAGTTTTCTTTTTCCTCGCCCGCTTGCGAGAGAGGAGTGGGGGAGAGGGCCGGCCGGCAGACCGGGTAGCGCAACATCAGCCTTGCGCCGCACGCCCCCTCTCCCTACTCTCCCACCCTGGGTGGAGAGGGAAAAACCGCTCTGACACGCCTTTTATGATGAATTGGCTCGACCAGGTGAACTGGGACGCCCAGGGCCTTGCCCCCGCCATCGCGCAGGAGCAGGCCACGGGCGACGTGCTCATGCTCGCCTGGATGAACCGGCAGGCGCTGGCCCAGACCGCCGCTACGGGCCGCGCCGTGTACTGGTCGCGCTCGCGCGGCAAGCTGTGGGCCAAGGGCGAGGAATCGGGCCACGCGCAGCAAGTGCACGAAATCCGGCTCGACTGCGACGGCGACGTGATCCTGTTGGCCGTCACCCAGCTTGGGCATGACCCCGGCATCGCCTGCCATACCGGGCGGCACAGTTGCTTTTACCGCGCGCTCAAAAACGGCGCGTGGACCACGGTCGCGCCAGTACTCAAAGACCCGGCGGCCATTTATTCCCATCCTGTTGGGCGTTGAGGGCGCGAAGCCTCAAGGTTTCCACGCTCAACG
The DNA here is from genome assembly GCA_031253955.1 of Burkholderiaceae bacterium. Classification (GTDB taxonomy): domain Bacteria; phylum Pseudomonadota; class Gammaproteobacteria; order Burkholderiales; family Burkholderiaceae_C; genus Ottowia. Next base: position 16,278 of record JAIRVJ010000149.1, read on the forward strand.
CCCCAGGGAGCACGTCATGACCTACGAATTCATCCAGGTACGCACCGAAGCCGGCAAGGTCGGCATCATCACGCTCAATCGCCCCAAGCAACTCAACGCCCTGAACGGCGAATTGATGCGTGAGCTGGGCCGCGCGCTGAAAGACTTCGACGCCGACGACGCCATCGGCTGCATCGTTCTCACCGGCAGCGAAAAAGCCTTTGCCGCCGGCGCCGACATCGGCGCCATGAGCCAATTGGACTTTGCCGATGTCTATACCCAGGACTTCATCACGCGCGACTGGGAAACCATCCGCGCCATCCGCAAGCCGGTGATTGCCGCCGTCAGCGGCTTTGCGCTGGGCGGCGGCTGCGAGCTGGCGATGATGTGCGACTTCATCATTGCCGCCGACAACGCGCGCTTTGGCCAGCCGGAAATCAAGCTCGGCATCATTCCCGGCGCTGGCGGCACGCAGCGCCTGCCGCGCGCCGTCGGCAAAGCCAAGGCCATGGACCTGGCGCTCACGGGCCGCATGATGGACGCCGCCGAAGCCGAGCGCGCCGGCCTGGTCAGCCGCGTGGTGCCGCTGGCCCAACTGATGGACGAGGCCCTTGCCGCCGCCATCGCCATCAGCGGCTTTGGCCGCCTGGCCGTCATGGCGGCCAAGGAAAGCGTCAACCGCGCCTTCGAGGGCGCGCTGGCCGACGGCATCATGTTCGAGCGGCGCCTGTTCCAGTCCTTGTTTGCCACCGCCGACCAGAAAGAAGGCATGGACGCCTTCCTCAACAAGCGCCCGCCAAGCTTCCGCAACCGCTGACACCGCCCGCCCGTTTATAATTTTTAGTTCACCCGGTGGTATAGCTCAGACGGTTAGAGCGTGGGATTCATAACCCCAAGGTCGGTGGTTCGATTCCACCTACCACCACCACGCATCCGCGCCCAGCCGCCCCGGCTGGGCGTTTTCACTTTGGGGCGTTAAACTTACATTTTCCCTACAGCCTCTGGATCAACGCCATGAACCGCTGCCCCAACATGCCGAAAGCCTTGCTTTTTATGGCCGTCTGCGTCTGCTTGGCGCTGGCGGGCGCGCTTTTCCCGGCGCGGGAGGCGCAGGCGCAAAGCGCGAGCAGCCATCGCGGGCGCATCTTTCCGCAGCATGTGCGGCGCGGCGCGATGCAGTTCATTGAGCCGATGCAGGTCTTGCTCAACGGCAACGTGGAGCAGCTGGCGCCCGGCGTGCGCGTGTACAACCAGCACAACCTGATCGTGATGACGAGCACACTGGTCGGCCCGGACAACTTCATCGTCAACTATCTGCGCGACCCCGCCGGCGCGGTGCGCACGGTCTGGCTGCTTACCCCGTTCGAGGCTAGCGCCATGCCGGATGGTTCGCCCGTCATCGTCAATCCGGCCAACCCGCCCGGCAACTGAAACACTCTCCCGTTATTCCCGCGAAATTCCCGCCTGCGCAGGAATGACAGGGAGTCCAGGAACCTGTCTTTCAATCCGGCGTTTGTCCTGTAGTGGCCGCCCGTGGATTCCCGCATTCGCGGGAATGACGAAGAAAAATCATGCCCCGCAAAGTTTTCATCAAGACCTTCGGCTGCCAGATGAACGAGTACGACTCGGCCAAGATGGCCGACGTGCTGCGCGCCGCCGAGGGCTACGAGCCGACGGACGATCCACAGCAGGCCGACCTGATTTTGCTGAACACCTGCTCGGTGCGCGAAAAGGCGCAAGAGAAAGTGTTTTCCGACCTGGGCCGCATCCGGCGCATCAGGAAAGAGGGCGCGCTCATCGGCGTGGGTGGCTGCGTGGCCAGTCAGGAGGGCGCGGAGATCATCCAGCGCGCGCCTTTCGTCGATGTGGTGTTCGGCCCGCAAACGCTGCACCGGCTGCCCGATCTGCTGGCCGCGCGCCGGCAGCAGCAAAGCCCGCAGGTGGACATCCGCTTTCCCGAAATCGAGAAATTCGACCACCTGCCGCCCGCGCGCACGGAAGGCGCCAGCGCGTTCGTCTCGGTGATGGAAGGCTGCTCCAAATACTGTAGCTACTGCGTGGTGCCCTACACGCGCGGCGAAGAATTCAGCCGCCCGCTGGAGGACGTGCTGACCGAAGTGGCGGGTCTGGCCGATCAGGGCGTGCGCGAAGTCACCCTTTTGGGCCAGAACGTGAACGCCTGGCGCGGCAAGGCGGGCGAAGGCGGCGAGTTGGCGGATCTGGCCCTGCTGCTGGAATACGTGGCGGAAATTCCCGGCATCGCGCGCATCCGCTACACCACCAGCCACCCGGCGGAGTTCACACCGCGTTTGATCGCGGCCTACGGCAAGCTCCCGCAACTGGCCAGCCATCTGCATCTGCCGGTGCAGCATGGCTGCGACCGCATTCTGGCCGCCATGAAGCGCGGCTACACCGCCTTGCAGTACAAGAGCATCGTGCGCAAGCTGCGCGCCGAGCGCCCTGGCATTAGCATCAGTAGCGACTTCATCGTCGGCTTTCCCGGCGAGACCGAAGAAGACTTCAGCAAACTGATGAAGCTGATCGACGAGGTGGGCTTTGACGCCTCCTTCAGCTTCATCTACAGCCCGCGCCCCGGCACCCCGGCGGCCAGCCTGCCTGACGATACCCCGCACCAAGTGAAGCTGGCGCGCTTGCAGCGCGTGCAGGCGGCGCTGGAGCAAAACGCGCACGCCATCAGCGCCAGCCGCGTGGGTACGGTGCAGCGCATTCTGGTGGAGGGCCAGTCCAGAAAAAATCCGCGTGAATTGATGGGCCGCACCGAATGCAACCGGGTCCTCAACTTCGACGGCGGCCAGCACGCCGGCAAGTTGACGGGGCAAATGATCGACGTGCGCGTGACCGAGGCGCTGCCGCATTCGCTGCGCGGGCGGCTGGTGGCGGATTGAGGGCTTTCTTCCTCTCCCACTTGTGGGAGATGGGAAAAATCACGGTTGGAACACGCTGCGCGCTCCTGTATAGCGCCCGGCAAAGTAGCTGCTGTCCAGACGGTCCTTGCGCACCGTGCCGCCCGAAGACGGCGCGTGCACGAACTGTCCGCCGCCCACGTAAATGCCCATGTGCGAATACGGCCCGCCGCCGGTATTGAAAAACACCAGATCGCCGCGCTGCGGCTCGGCTACCTGCGCGCTGGCCGCGGCCCATTGCACGGAGCTGCGCGGCAGCGGCTGGCGCGCGCCTTGCGCCAGCACGTAGCCCACCAGTCCGCTGCAATCGAACCCGCTTTCGGGTGTGTTGCCGCCGTAGCGGTAAGGCGTGTTCACCAGCAGCAGCGCGCGCGCTACGCTGGCTTCGCGTTCGGCGGGGTCGATGCGCACGGGCGCTTGCACCAGCCCGGCATCCCGCCGAGCCGCCGGGCCAGTGCAGCCAGCCAGCAGCGCCACGGCGCAAACCAGCGCCAGCGCCCAAGCGAGCGCGCCCGCGGGTCGCGTAACCAGATCATGAATTGCAAGCAATCAAACTTCTCCAGACCATTGAGGTGCAAAGGCTACAAGCTATTTTATGTATAGCACCAAGAAGCAAGAAAAAAGGGCAACGTCAATCACATCGATATTTGATTTTTTATAGCTAACTACCAAGGTTAATTCTGTATTTTTTACTGTTTTATATCAAAAATATAGGATAATTACTGGTAATAAGCTATGAAATCAATAGAATACTCAATCTTTTGACAGCGCAGCGAGCAGGCCGGCGCAGGCGTCTTCGATCAGGTCGAGCGCGCGCTCGAACCCGGCGCTGCCGCCGCTGTAAGGGTCGGGCACTTCGCGCGTGGTCGCGTGAACGCAGAAATCGGTGAGGCGGCGCAGTTTGTGCCGCTGCGCGGGCGGGCACAGGACGCGGGCGGCGCGCTCGTTGATCTCGTCCATGACGAGCACGAGGTCGAAATCGGCAAAGTCGCGCGAACGCAGGGGCCGGGCGCGCTGGCCGCTCAGGTCGTAGCCGCGCCGGGCGGCGTGCTCTTGCGCCCGTTCGTCGGGCGGCGCGCCGGCGTGGCCGTCATACGTGCCGGCGGAATCGACCCGCACGCGCCCGGACAGGCCGGCATCCGCCGCCATTTTTTCGAGCACGCCTTGCGCGGTCGGGCTGCGGCAGATGTTGCCCATGCAGACCATGAGCACGCGCAGCCGATTGTGTGCGGGACGTTTGATAAGTTCTGGCATGGTGCGCGCGCAACTACAAACGCCAAACGCTCAACGCTCAAAATGGCCTTCTGCCGCCCGGACCGCCCAGGCCCGGCGGCATGGCGCCGCCGAGCAGACCGCCCAGAGCGCCGCCGCCGCCCATGCGCCGCATCATCTTCATGAGCGCGCCGCCTTTCATCTGTTTCATCATGCCTTGCATCTGCTCGAATTCCTTGAGCAGGCGGTTGACTTCCTGCACCTGCACGCCGGCGCCTGTGGCGATGCGGCGCTTGCGGCTGGCCTTGAGCAGGTCGGGCTTGCGGCGCTCGCCGGGCGTCATGCTGTTGATGATGCCTTCCTTGCGGCGGATGTCTTTCTCGGCGCGGCTCAAATCGGCCGCGCCGGCCCTGGCGGTCAGTTGCGTGGGGAGCTTGTCCATCAGGCTGGCCAGGCCGCCCATCTGCTTCATCTGCTGCAACTGGCCGAGAAAGTCTTGCAGGTCGAAAACGTCGCCTTTCTTGACTTTTTCGGCGAGTTTTTTGGCGGCCTCGACATCGACGTTGGCGGTGACCTGCTCGACCAGCGCCACCACGTCGCCCATGCCGAGTACGCGGCCCGCGTGGCGTTCGGCGTCGAACACTTCCAGGCCGTCGATTTTTTCGGACACGCCGGCGAATTTGATCGGCGCGCCGGTGATCTGGCGCACCGAAAGCGCCGCGCCGCCGCGCGAATCGCCGTCCAGCTTGGTGAGCACGATGCCGGTGAGCGGCAGCGCCTCTTTGAACGCTTTGGCGGTGTTGGCCGCGTCCTGGCCCTGCATGGCATCGACGACGAACAGCGTCTCCACCGGATGCAGCGCCGCGTGCAGCGCTCTGATTTCCTGCATCAGCGCCTCGTCGATGGCCAGCCGCCCGGCGGTGTCGAACAGCAGCACATCGAAAAAGTGTTTTTTCGCGTAGTCGAGCGCGGCGCTGGCGATGGCTAGCGGCTGTTGCTCCGGCGTGCTCGGAAACCACTCGGCCCCAGCTTGGGCGGTCACGGTTTTGAGCTGCTCGATGGCGGCGGGCCGGTACACGTCGCCCGAAACCGTGAGCACTTTCTTTTTGTGCTTTTGAATCAGGTGGCGCGCTAGTTTGGCGCTGGTAGTGGTCTTGCCGGAGCCTTGCAGGCCGGCCATCAGGATCACAGCGGGCGGCTGCGCGGCCAGATTCAGGCCGCTGACGCCCTCGCCCATCGTCGCGGCCAGCTCGCGGTGGACGATGCCCACCAGCGCCTGGCCGGGTTTGAGGCTGCCCAGCACTTCCTGCCCCAGCGCCTGATCCTTGACGCGGGCGATGAAGTCGCGCACCACGGGCAGCGCCACGTCCGCTTCGAG
>JAIRVJ010000065.1 GCA_031253955.1 Burkholderiaceae bacterium
GAAACTCCCTTTCGTGTTTTATGCACCGAAAGGAAAAATCATGCTGAAAACGATTCTGCTGACGTTACTGGCGACCGGAGCAATCGCCGCGTCGGCGGCCACACCAACGCAGTTGCTGGAGACTTATACCGCCGAGGCGGCCAGGCAAACGCCGGGCTTTCAACCCTCGGCGCAACGCGGCGCGCAGTTCTACGCCCAGCGTTTTGCCCTATCGGAGAAGATGCCCAACTGCGCGTCGTGCCATGCCGACAACCCGGCCCAGGCTGGCAAGCATGTCGTCACGGGCAAGGTCATCAAGCCGCTGGCCCCGCGCGGCGAACCGGCCCGCTTTACCGACCCGGCCAAGGTCGAAAAATGGTTTGGCCGCAACTGCAAGGAAGTCGTTGGACGCGAATGCAATGCAGCCGAAAAAGCCGACTTCATCAAGTTTTTGACGGAGGGGCCATGAGCATCAACACTATCGTGCAAGGCGCTGTCCTGGCCGCCGCCGTGGCGCTGCCGCTTGCGGCCAGGGCCGGTGACGACCGCCTGACTATTCCGGCCAACGCGCCGCCATCCTTCAAGGCCGAATGCGGCGGCTGCCATTTGGCGTTTCCGCCAGCGTTGCTCACCGCCCCGGACTGGCGGCGCGTGATGGCCAGCCTGGACAAACATTACGGCGACAACGCCAGCCTCGACGCCAAAACGCGCGAGGAGATCGAGATCTTTCTGACCCGCAATGCCGCCACCCGCAGCAAGATGGCCGGGCAAGGCGATCCGCCGTGGCTGACCCGCACGCCCTGGTTCGAGCGCGAGCACCGCGAAGTGCCGACCAGCCTGTGGCGCGATGCGCGGGTGGTGAGCGCGTCCAACTGCGCCGCCTGTCACGGCAAGGCCGAGCAAGGAAGCTTTCGCAAGCGCGAATTGCTGCTGCCGGAATTGCAGCGGGGTAAAAAGCATCGCCATCATGACGACGACTGAAGAGCGCCCGGTCATGAACAAGGTCCTCGTCTGGGATTTGCCGGTGCGCATCAGCCACTGGTTGATGGCGGGCGGCTTCGCGCTGGCCTGGGTGACCGGCGAGAGCGAATCGCTGCGGCTGGTGCATGTCTTTGCCGGAGGAACGGTGGTGGCCGCCGCCGCGTTCCGCCTGGTCTGGGGCGTCATCGGTTCACGGCACGCCCGTTTTGCCAGCTTCGTGCGCGGGCCGCGGCAAACACTGGGCTACCTCAAAAGCCTGCTGCGCCTGGCCCCGCCGCACTCCACCGGCCACAACCCGGTTGACGGCTGGATCATCATGCTGCTGCTGTCGCTGGCCCTGTCGAGTGGCGCCAGCGGTTGGCTGGCTTATCAGGAAATCGGCGGCGAGTGGCTGGGCCAAGCCCACGAGTTCTGCACCAATCTGCTGCTGGCGGTAGCCGGAGTGCACGTGCTGAGCATTCTGTTGCACAACGAAAACCTGGTGCGGGCGATGCTCACGGGCCGCAAGCTGGGCCAGCCCCATGAGGCGATTGGCCGCCAGCACAGGCTGGCCGCGGCGCTGCTGCTGGTCTGGGCGGCGTTGGGCGCGTGGGGGCTGGCGCGCTGAATATCCGAGAGCAAGCCTCTGAATGGTTTTTAAGGCCGTAGCGATTGAGCAGGCCACAAGGGTAATCATGTCCCTTGTTTCACCGTGTTCCTTGTGGTCTCGCTACGGTCTTTTTTATGGTGGTGTTGGGGGGAGCGCCGCGCCGCCCCGCTTCGCTTCATGCAGCCCGGCCCAGCAGCAGATATTCCAAAAGCGCCTTCTGCACGTGCATGCGGTTTTGGCTCCGGCTCGCAGCCTGCGGCTGCTTCACGTGCGCTGCGCACACATGAGCCTGCGCCGAAACAGGATGCTGGCGCTGTCGCGCCGCCGCGTCGCATTTCATGCAACGCGCCCGTGCAGCAGGTATTCCAACAACGCCTTCTGCACGTGCATTCTGTTTTCGGCTTCGTCCCAGACCACGGACTGCGGGCCGTCGATCACTTGGGCGCTGACTTCCTCGCCGCGATGCGCGGGCAGGCAGTGCATGAACAGCGCGTCGGGCTTGGCGGCGGCCATCATGGTTTGGTCCACGCACCAACGGGCAAAGGCGTGGCGGCGGGCTTCGTTTTCGGCCTCGTAGCCCATGCTGGTCCACACGTCGGTGGTGACCAGGTCGGCGTCGCGGCAGGCGTCCAGCGGATTGGCGAAGACCTTGTAGCTGCGGCTCGAACGCAGCCTGGCCACGGATTGATCGACCTCGGAGCCGCCGGGGGTGCTGACGTGTACGGTAAAGCCCAGCACTTCGCTGGCTTGCAGCCAGGTGTTGGCCATGTTGTTGCCGTCGCCCACCCAGGCCACGGTCTTGCCCGCGATGGAGCCGCGCTGCTCGATGTAGGTGAAGATGTCGGCCAGGATCTGGCAGGGGTGAAATTCGTTGGTCAGGCCGTTGATGACCGGCACGCGCGAATGCGCCGCGAAGCTCTCGAGGCGCGCCTGCTCGAAGGTGCGGATCATCACCAGATCAACCATGCGGCTGATGACGCGGGC
>JAIRVJ010000150.1 GCA_031253955.1 Burkholderiaceae bacterium
TGTGGCTGGTGCGCAAGAGGATTTTGCAGCAAAGCTGGGCATAGGTGCGCCCGCAAAAGGCACCAAGGGGGCAAAGCGGGGGCAGAAGGCCTTCAACACTGCTGTGGCGGCGCTCAAAATGCTGTGGAAGGGCGCTTTGTTTCATGTCGTCAAACTTGGGATGTCCCAAGTTCCTGGTGTTGCTTGCGTGGGCGGTTTTTCAGAGAATTCCTAGATACACTTTCCATCAAAAAAATTTTACGCATCGGAAAAGCCTAGACAACTTGGCATGGATGGCATGACGATCGCATCAGGATGCACAAAAAAACAGCAATTTCCTTGGCTTTATGTTGTATTAATAGTGAGTATAAATTTCATGTCCGTAGCTTGCCGGCATAGCATAATCGTCTTAACTTATTGATTCCAAAGCATGTTTGTATGCGATCGCTCTGGCTGATCTGTGTGGTTTCGGCTGTGAAGCGTACTACCCAAGCATATTGTGAACTTTTTGATACAGATATGTGTTTAGTCACATTTTGTCACAAGTTGGGGAAATTTTCTTGAGAAGCTGCGTGTTGAGCTTTTCCCGGAGTGGCCGTTGTTTCAACACAACGCGCACGGTTGTGAGCGCACAACCTTTGCTGCCGAGGCCGCCTGAGCAGGGTCAAGCGTTTGGCGTTATAGTCAACCGTGAAATAAATTAGACATACTGATCTGGCCAGACACAGGGAGAAAGTATGTCTAATTTATTTCATGAACGACTATAGCGTTAATCGTGCGATGGATTCCGCGCCAAAAGCTCAACGCTCAACGCCAAAGGGCTAGGCACGTACCCGAAGCGCGCCGGCAATTCGTGCGCCAGCAGCGGTTGCGGCGCGGGCCAGCGGCCTGCTTCCAGCGCGTCGGCCACGGTCAGCACGTCCTGCGTGTGCACCAGCCCGAAGCCGTCGCTGGTTTGCAGGTACACGCGGCCCTGCTCGTCGGTATGCACCTGCCGCACCGCCGCCGCAATGCCGGTGTGCGAATGCACCGCGCCATCCAACGCCACGCGCCAGATCCAGGGCGTGGCTTGCAGTTCCACATACACGCGCTGCGGGCCGTTTTGAAAGAACCACTGGCCGGCCTCGTCGTGCGCGTAGTTGCGCTTGATGAACCCGATCAGCCCCGCGTGCTCCAGCCGCGAGCCTCTGGCCGCCACGGGGCCGCTGCCGAAGGCACCTGCGGCCTGCGCGCGCGCATCGCGCAAATACCAGTCCCCGCGCGCATCCAGCCCCAGCCAGCCGTAGCAGTGCGGCACTGCGGGCCATTTGGCTAGCGCCTTCTTGACCATCTCGTCCATGCGGGCGATTATGGCGACGCCGTAACAGACCTCACTCCAACCCGCGCACCAGGCTGATCGCCTCATCCACCCGGCTTACCGGGTGAATCGTCAAACCCTCGAACGCCGGATCGTTTTTCTTCGGCGCGTTGGCCTTGGGCACCAGAGCAAGTGCAAAGCCGAGTTTGGCGGCTTCTTTCAGGCGCTCTTGCCCGCGCGGGGCGGGGCGGATTTCGCCGGCCAGCCCCACTTCGCCGAAGGCCACGAAGCCCTTGGACAGCGCCTTGCCGCGCAGGCTGCTGGTGATGGCCAGCAGCGCCGCCAGATCGGCCGCCGGCTCGCTGATGCGCACGCCGCCGACGGCGTTGACGAACACGTCCTGATCGCCTGTGGCCACGCCCGCGTGCTGGTGCAGCACCGCCAGCAGCATGGCCAGCCGGTCGCGCTCCAGCCCCACCGACAGCCGCCGGGGGCTGGCCCCGCCGGTATCGACCAGCGCCTGGATTTCCACCAGCATGGGGCGCGTGCCTTCCAGTGTGACCAGCACGCAACTGCCGGGCACGGGCTGCGCGTGCTGGCTGAGAAAAATCGCGCTGGGGTTGCTCACCCCTTTCAGTCCGCGCTCGGTCATGGCGAACACGCCGATTTCATTGACCGCGCCAAAACGGTTCTTGATGGCGCGAATGAGCCGAAAGCTCGAATGCGTATCACCCTCGAAGTACAGCACCGTATCGACCATGTGCTCCAGCACGCGCGGGCCGGCCAGTTGACCGTCCTTGGTCACGTGGCCCACCAGTACCACCGCGCAGCCGCTGGCCTTGGCCCAGCGCGTCAGGTGCGCGGCGCACTCGCGCACCTGCGCCACGCTGCCGGGAGCGCTGGTGAGCTGGTCGCTATAGACGGTCTGAATCGAGTCGATCACCGCCACCGCCGGCTGTTGCGCGGCCAGTGTGGCGAGGATTTTTTCCAACTGGATTTCCGCCAGCACCGCCACGCGCGAGCCGGTCAGCCCCAGCCGCTTGGCGCGCAGCGCCACCTGCGCGCCGCTTTCTTCGCCCGTCACGTACAGCGTGGGCAACGCGGCGCGTTGCAGCGCATCGACGGCTTGCAGCAGCAGGGTCGATTTGCCGATGCCCGGATCGCCGCCAAGCAGCACCACCGCGCCTGCCACCATGCCGCCGCCCAGCACGCGGTCCAGCTCCTGCTGGCCGGTGGGCGTGCGCGCCACATCCACCGCCTCGATCTCCGCCAGCGCGCGCACGCCCGCCGACGGCGCCAGCGCCGCGAACGCCGCGCCCAGCCGGTTCTTGCCGCCCGCGCTCGCGGCGCTTTCGGCCACCGTCTCCACCAGCGTGTTCCAGGCGCCGCAGCCGGGGCACTTGCCCAGCCAGCGTACGCTGGCCGCGCCGCAGTCGTTGCAGATGTAGGAAGTTTTTGGTGCGGGCATGGTAGAACTATACGGGGCGGGAAGGCTGGGCGCGTGGCGCGTGGCGTTCAGTGTGGTGCGAACAGCCCATGAGCGGGCAGGTTGGGACCAAGCGCCAGCAAGGGACAAGGACGGGAAATATCGCTATTTTTTTAATAGCTTCATACCGTTATATTATATATGTTTAGCAATTTTTTGTACAGGAAAATCAAATAATAATTTGGCAGTGCGCTATTAAATTCACATAATGCATCAACCGCGCCGGATTTGTCCAGCGTTGCCATAGACTTGCTATTTTGCGGAAATTTCAGGCCACCATGAGCATTCAGGAACAAGACGTGCTGCGGGCGCTGGCGGGCGTGCCCGATCCCAACACCGGGCGGGATTTCGTTTCCGGCAAGCAGGTGCGCGATTTGCGCATCGAGGGCGGCCAGGTGTCTTTCACCATCGAGCTTGGCTACCCGGCGCTGAGCCAAGCCGCCGCGCTGCAACAGGCGCTGCAAGCGGCGGTGCGCCAGGTGGCGGGCGTGCAAGACGTGGCCGCCAGCGTGCGCAGCAAGATCATCGCCCACGCGGCGCAGCGCGGCGTGCCGCTGCTGCCGGGGGTAAAAAACATCATCGGCGTGGCTTCCGGCAAAGGCGGCGTGGGCAAAAGCACCGTGGCGGCCAACCTGGCGCTGGCGCTGGCCGCCGAGGGCGCGCGCACCGGGCTGCTGGATGCCGACATCCATGGCCCCAGCCAGCACGTGATGATGGGCCTGCAAGACGGCTGCCCCGAAAGCACGGACGGCAAAACCATGAACCCCCTGCGCAGCCACGGCGTGCAAGTGATGTCAATCGGCTTTCTGGTGGAGCGCGACGAAGCCCTCATCATGCGCGGCCCCATGGCCAGCCAGGCCATGGACCAATTGCTGCGCCAGACCGCCTGGGACGATCTGGACTATCTGGTCGTTGACCTGCCGCCGGGCACCGGCGACATTCAACTCACCCTGAGCCAGCGCACGCCGCTCACGGGCGCGCTGATCGTCACCACGCCGCAAGACATCGCGCTGGTCGATGCGCGCCGCGCCGTCGCCATGTTCGGCAAGGTCAACGTGCCCGTGCTCGGCCTGGTGGAAAACATGGCCATGTACACCTGCCCGCAATGCGGCCACACGGAACACATCTTCGGCGCCGACGGCGGCAAGAAAATGGCCGAAGAACTGGGCCTCGACGCCCTGGGCGCGCTGCCCCTGTCGCGCGCCATCCGCGAGCAGGCCGATTCCGGCTGCCCCACCGTAGCCGCCGACCCCGGCGGCGAAGTTGCCGCCATCTACAAAACCATCGCGCGCCGCGTGGCGCTCAAGATTGCGGACGGGGCCAAGGACTTTTCCAGCAAATTGGGGAACATCGCGGTAATGGTGCAGCCGTAGCCGTGGTCTTAGAACGTGTTTACGATCTCGTTTTGATATGCCGCGTCATTGCCGCGCAGGCGCACAGCTGTCCACTTGAAGAAGTGCGCTGTTTTGCACGCTGCGCCGTTTAGCTCCCTCCCCCGCGCGCGGGGGAGGGTTGGGGTGGGGGCGCACGGTGCTGAAACAGGCGCCGGGTTTGCGATGCGCCGCTGGCCCCCATCCCCTCCTTCCCCCGCGTGCGGGGGAAGGGGCAAAAGCCAAGCACGCTCCCGCACACCTCGCGCCCGGATTTTGCGCTATAGCTATACTTTGGTACCTCAGTGCTCTTTCATACTTGAGGGCCATGTCATCACCGCAAGTGAGAGCGTGCTGATACGCTCCTGTTGACAAGGAAAGGTTCTCAACCATGAAAGTCATGAAGAAAGTATGGTCCCTCCTGAAGGGATTCCTGGTGGCGGTGTCGGTAACTGCCGCTTTTAGTTCCACGGCGCAAGCGGCCTACGATTCCACAACCTTTCAGGATGCCCTGAATGCGGGCGGAACCGTGGTTCTGGATGCCGATCTCACGGGGAATTTCGCCGTTCCGGCAGGCGTTACCGTAACCCTTGACTTGAACGGCTACAAGTTGGACAGCATTACGTCTAACAGTTCCACGTTGACCAATTACGGCATTCTGACCATTAAGGACTCAAGCGGCACCAACGCCGGCACGATCACAACGTCGGCAAACATGGCCGCGGTGATGAATTACGGCACGCTGGCCATTCATGGCGGAACATTTACCCGCAGCTTAACCTCCATCTCTTGGTACGTTGTCCGCAATGGAGATGGACCCGGTAGCTCTGCCCTGATCACCGTGATTGATGGTGGCGTATTCAAGGAAAATGTCAGTGTTGGCGACTGTTCCTTGGGCAAAGCCTCGCTTTTCGACAATTACGGCAAAATTGAGCTGATTGCCGGCGGAACGTTTAGCAGTCCTTATACCGTAATGAAGGTCGAGGAAACAGCTTCGATTGACAGCATTACCGGCGGCACTTTTACGGCAACCGGGAACGGCCCTTGCAATACGGCGATCAACGTTTGGGGTGACGTGACCATTTCCGGCGGAACGTTTACATCGGTCAACGGCAGGGCCGTTGACCAGGGATCCTGGGACGACAGCTCTCACTCCTACAGTTCTTCGCTTACGATTAGCGGCGGCACTTTTAAGGGGGGCAGCAACAGCCTTTACCTCCATATGGGTACCCCGAATGCGGATACGGGAACAATAGCCACTAACATCACTGGTGGCAGTTTCGATGGCGCTATTACCGAAGTTCCGTCAACAACCGGCATCATGGATCTTTCCCTCAGCGGCGGACAGTTCACCGATCCTGCCGCAGCAGACTATCTTCCCCCTGGCTATATTTTGAAGCCAAGCGGGAACGGTTATGTCGTGCAGCGAGCCATGCCGGCCGCGACCGCTGTTCCGACCGCTGGCCACGGCGCCCTCGCCATACTCGGCCTGTTGCTGGCAGGGTTGGGATTTTTGACCCTGAGACGGAACCGGGCTTCATAGCGCGTGGCGCGGATAGCGGTCATGCTGTCAGGCCGTCAACTTGCAACGCGGAAAAGGCATCAAGGCCGGTAACTCAGTCTGTTACCGGCCACCTGTCCAGTGTGTCACGGGTTGCAAAAGAAAGTCTTTCAACGCAATACCGTTGCCGCCCACCAGCAGGCTGCGGTGCTGGTTGAAGGCTTGGGCAGCCTGTGCGCGCTGAGAGGACGCCTTCTTTTTGTTCACCTTGTTGAGTATTTTTACTCAATACATTGAGCAAAACGGATCAGGCCGCTTCGCAATCGGAGTATGTCGGCGCGTACCGACAACCGCCCGCCTCAACGCCGCCCGCCCAGCAAACTGCCCAGCACGCCGCGCAGCAGCTCGCGCCCCACTTGGCTGCCCACGGTGCGCGCGGCGGATTTGGCCACGGTCTGCACCAGGCCGTCATACTGGCCACCGCGCGGGCCGGTGTGGCCGAGCAGGATGTCTTTGGCGACACCGCTCCAGCCCGCTTGATTGCCTTGCGCGCTGGCCGGGGCCGCGCCGCCTGCGTTGGCTTGGCCTTGACCCATACCTTGACCGGATGCTGCGCGCGCTTTCAGTACTTCGTAGGCCGATTCGCGGTCCACGGGCAGGTCATAGACGCCCGCGACCAGAGAATTTTTCAGCAGCGCCTGCCGCTCGGCGACGGTGATCGAGCCGATGCGGCTGCCTGGCGGCAACACCCAGACGCGCTGGGTAATGCCAGGGCTGCCTTTGGCGTCGAGCAGGCTGACCAGCGCCTCGCCGGTGGCCAGTTCGGTGATGCTGGCGGCGATGTCCAGCCCCGGGTTGGGGCGCATGGTTTGCGCGGTGGCGGTCACGGCTTTCTGGTCGCGCGGCGTGAAGGCGCGCAGCGCGTGCTGCACGCGGTTGCCCAGTTGCGCCAGCACGGTGTCGGGCACGTCGGTGGGGTTTTGGGTGGCGAAATATACGCCTACGCCCTTGGATCGCACCAGCCGCACCACCAGTTCGATGCGCTCCAGCAGCGCTTTGGGCGCGTCGTTGAAGAGCAGATGCGCTTCGTCGAAAAAGAACACGAAGTTGGGTTTTTCGGGGTCGCCCACTTCGGGCAGGCGCTCGAACAGGTCCGACAGCAGCCACAGCAAAAAGGTGGCGTACAGACGCGGCGCGGCCAGCAGTTTGTCGGCGGCCAGGATGTTGACCACACCTCGACCTTGCACGGTCTGCATCATGTCGGCGATGTCGAGCATCGGCTCGCCGAAAAACTTGTTCGCGCCCTGGCTTTCCAGTTGCAGCAAACCGCGCTGAATGGCCCCGATGCTGGCGGCGCTGATGTTGCCGTATTGCGTGGTGAACTGTTTTGCGCTATCGCCCGCGTAGGTGAGCATGGCGCGCAGATCTTTCAAGTCGAGCAGCAGCAGGCCGTTGTCGTCGGCGATCTTGAACACCAAGTTGAGCACGCCGGCTTGTATTTCATTCAGATCAAGCATTCGCGCCAGCAGCAGCGGCCCCATGTTCGAGATGGTGGCGCGCACCGGGTGGCCTTGCTCACCAAACACGTCCCACAGCGTGACGGGGCAGGCCGCGGGTTCAGGCAACGGCAGGCCGCGCTCTTTCAGGGTTTCGGCCAGTTTGCCGGCCGCGCCGCCCGGCTGGCTGATGCCCGCCAGGTCGCCCTTGACGTCGGCCATGAACACCGGCACGCCGATGGCGGAAAACGATTCGGCCATTCTTTGCAGCGTGACGGTTTTGCCGGTGCCGGTGGCGCCGGCGATCAGGCCGTGGCGGTTGGCCAGACCCGGCGGCAGCAGGCATTGCGTGTCGCCGCGTTGGGCGATGAGGATAGGGGCAGCCATGTTGGAGACTCCTGTGACGAGGTCAAACGTAAAATCAGCCAGATTATCTAGATTTGAATTTAACCAAAAGGCAGCAACACTCATGGCCGGTCACAGCAAATGGGCCAACATTCAGCACCGCAAGGGGCGGCAGGATGAAAAGCGCCAGCGCGTCTGGACGCGCGTGGTGCGCGAGATCATGGTGGCCGCGCGCACCGGCGGGGGCGATGCGGCGGCCAATCCGCGTCTGCGGCTGGCCATCGACAAGGCCAAGGCGGCCAACATGCCCGCCGACACCATCAAGCGCAACATCGACAAGGCCACCGGCAATCTGGAAGGCGTGAATTACGAAGAAATCCGCTATGAGGGCTACGGCATCGGCGGCGCGGCCATCATCGTCGATACCATGACCGACAACCGTGTGCGCACGGTGGCCGAGGTGCGGCACATCTTCAGCAAATACGGCGGCAATCTGGGTTCCGAAGGTTCAGTGGCGTTCCAGTTCCGGCACTGCGGCCAGATCGTTCTGGCGCCCGGCGCGAGCGAGGACAAGGTGATGGAAGCGGCGCTGGAAGCGGGCGCCGACGACGTGATTGCCGATGCGGACGGCGCTATCGAGGTGCTCACCAGCCCCGCGCAGTTCGAGGCGGTGCGCGACGCGCTGCAAGCGGCGGGCTTCGCGGCCGAAGTGGCCGAAGTCACGCTGCGCGCTGAAAATACCATCGACTTGACTGGCGAGGACGGCCAGAAAATGCAAAAATTGCTGGATATGCTGGAAGATTTGGACGACGTGCAGGAGGTCTATCACAACGCCAGCATCGACCCCGCCTGAAAGAAACCCATGAAAATTCTTGTTATCGGCTCTGGCGGCCGCGAGCACGCGCTGGCGTGGAAGCTGGCGCAATCGCCCAAGGCCACGCAGGTATGGGTGGCCCCCGGCAACGGCGGCACGGCGCTTGCGCCTGAATTGAAGAATCTGCCCATCACCGAGCCGACGGCGCTGCGCGACTGGGCGTTGAAAGAAAAAATCGCGCTCACCGTAGTCGGCCCCGAACAGCCGCTGGCCGCTGGCGTGGTCGATGATTTTCGCGCGCACGGCCTGCGCATCTTCGGCCCCACGCGGGCTGCCGCGCAACTGGAAAGCTCCAAGGCGTTCAGCAAGGACTTCATGCGGCGCCACGGCATTCCCACGGCGGCCTGCCAAAGCTTTACCGATGCCGCCGCTGCCCGCGCCTACGTGCAGCAGCAGGGCGCGCCCATCGTCGTCAAGGCCGACGGGCTGGCCGCGGGCAAGGGCGTGGTGGTAGCCGCCACCGTGCAGGAGGCGTGCGCAGCCATTGACGACATGCTGAGCGGCAACACGCTGGGCGTGGCGCACAACGAAGGTGGCGCGCGCGTGGTGATCGAGGAATTTCTGCAGGGCGAGGAAGCCAGCTTCATCGTCATGGCCGACGGCAAGGACGTGCTGGCGCTGGCCACCAGCCAGGACCACAAACGCCTGCTGGATGGCGACCAAGGCCCAAACACCGGCGGCATGGGCGCGTATTCGCCCGCGCCGGTGGTCACGCCCGACATGCACGCGCGCGTGATGCGCGAGATCATCCTGCCCGCCGTGCGCGGCATGGCCCAGGACGGCATGGCCTACACCGGCTTTCTCTACGCTGGCCTGATGATCGACTGCGAGGGCCGTCCCAAAACGCTGGAATTCAACTGCCGCCTGGGCGACCCCGAAACGCAGCCGATCCTGCTGCGCTTGAAGTCCGACCTGCTGGAAGCGTTGCTGGCCGCCGCCGACGGCCAACTGGCCCAGGTGCAACTGGAGTGGGATCGCCGCGCCGCGCTGGGCGTGGTGCTGGCCGCCGCCGGCTACCCGCTCGCCCCGCGCAAGGGCGATGCCATTACCGGCCTGCCCGCGCGGGCCCAGGATGTGATGGTGTTCCACGCCGGCACTGCGCTGGCGGCGGACGGGCGCGTTGAAACGGCAGGCGGGCGCGTGCTGTGCGTCACCGCGCTGGCCGATTCGGTCAAGCTGGCGCAAGCGCGCGCCTATGAGGCAGTGCGCGGCATTCATTTCGACGGCGCGCAATACCGGCGCGACATCGGGCACCGGGCGATCAAGGGTTGAACCAGCGCATTGGCCTGTTCGGCGGCGCGTTCGATCCGCCGCACCTCGCCCACGTGGCGCTGGCGCGGGCCGCAATCGGGCAACTGCAACTGGGCCGCCTGCACATCGTTCCCACCGGCCATGCGTGGCACAAGCCGCTTGTTTTGAGTCCCGCCGCCGACCGGCTGGCCATGTGCAAGCTGGCCTTTGCCGGGCTGCCCAAGGCGCTGGTCGATGACCGCGAACTGCGCCGCACCGGCCCCACCTGCACCATCGACACACTCGCCGAACTGCGCGCGCTCTACCCCCAGGCCGCGCTATTCCTGCTCATCGGCGACGATCAGGCCGCGGCCTTTCACACTTGGCAGCGCGTGCAGGAAATCCTTGCCATCGCTACCATTTCAATAGCTATACGCCAAGGTACAATAAGCGCAAACAGCCATTTCGATCTACAAAACCCATTGCCCGGCCTGGCCCCCGGCGCAGCGCGCGTGCGCGTGCTGCAACTGCCCGCCATGCCCCACAGCGCCACCCAGGCGCGCCGCCTGGCCGCCGCCGGGCTGCCCATCGGCCATCTGGTGGCCGCGCCGGTTGCCGGGTATATTGCCGAACACCACCTTTACCGGAAACTAGCCTGATGAGCGAATCCGCCGCCAAAAAAGACATCCAGAAACTGCAACGAGCCGTCGTCGATGGCTTGCAGGACGTAAAAGCCCACGACATCCGCGTGTTCAACACCGAACACCTCTCGCCGCTGTTCGAGCGCGTGATCGTCGCCAGCGGCGCCTCCAACCGGCAAACCAGGGCGCTGGCCGCCAGCGTGCGCGACAAGGTGCGCGCCAGCGGCTTTGCCAAGCCGCGCATCGAGGGCGAAGACAACGGCGAATGGATCGTCGTGGACTGCGGCCCGGCGGTAGCCCACATCATGCAGCCGGCTATCCGCCAGTACTACAACCTGGAAGAAATCTGGGGCGACAAGCCGGTGCGGTTGAAGAACCAAAGCGCCACGGCAAAACCCCGTGATTTAAAAGGAAAAGTGCCTCAAACCAAGACCGGGAAAGCGGTAGAAGCTACTAAAAAAGTAGCCCCAGCCAAACCGCGAACTGCTGCGCCCAAACCCGCGGGCAAGAAAGCGGCAGTCAAGAAAACAGCCGTCAAAAAGACCGCCGCCACGAAAGCGCCTGGCAAAAAAACGGCAGGTAAACCTTCTATCCGCGCGCGCTGATACGGATTGGCCTTCAATCGCAACGAAATGAATTCCCGCCTTTTCCTTCGTCATTCCCGCGCATGCGGGAATCCAAGAACCTTTCCGCAACACGCCGTTTGTTCTGTGGTGGCAACCCGTGGATTCCCGCCTGCGCGGGAATGACGAAGAGGTTGCATGAAGTTGCTCGTCCTTGCCGTCGGCCAGCGCACGCCAGCCTGGGCGCAAGCGGCGTGGGATGAGTATGCCAAACGCTTTCCGCCCGAACTGCCGGTTGCACTAAAGGCCATCAAAACCGAGCCGCGCGCTGGCGGCAAAACCGCCGCGCAGTGCATGGCCGCCGAGCGCGCGCGCATCGAAGCGGCGCTGCCCAAACACGCGCGCACCGTGGCGCTGGACGAGCGCGGCGCGGCGCTCACCACGCAGGCGCTGGCGGCGCGCCTGGGCGATTGGCAGCGCCAAGGCCATGACGTGGCGTTGCTCATCGGCGGGCCGGACGGGCTGGACGCCGCCTTGCGCGCCGCCGCGCACGAGCGCATCCGTCTGTCGGATTTGACCCTGCCGCACGCGCTCGCGCGGGTGCTGCTGATTGAGCAGCTCTACCGCGCCTGGTCGATTCACGCGGGGCACCCGTATCACCGTGAATAGTTTCATCTACCTCGCCTCCCAAAGCCCGCGCCGCCGCCAGTTACTCGAGCAGATCGGCGTGCCTTTGAGACTGCTGCTGCCCGATGACGCCGAGGCCGCCGAGGCGCTGGAGCAAGTGCGCGCGGGCGAAGCGCCGCTGCGCTACGTGCGCCGCGTCACGCGCCTGAAGCTGGATGCCGCGCTGCGGCGGCTGGTTACCAGCGACTGGCCCGCCGCGCCCGTGCTGTGCGCCGATACCACCGTCGCGCTGGGCGCGCAAATTCTGGGCAAGCCGCAAGGCGCGCACGAGGCGGCGCGCATGTTGCGCCAGTTATCGGGCCGCACGCACCGCGTCATCACCGCGGTGGCGGTGCAGGCGGAAGGCGCGCGCCATGAAGCGGTGAGCGATTCGCGCGTGCGCTTTGCTCCACTCACGCCGCGCCAGATCGCCGCCTACGCCGCCAGCGGCGAATGGCAGGGCAAGGCGGGCGGCTACGCCATTCAGGGCCGGGCGGCGGCGTTCATCGAGCACATCAGCGGCAGCCACAGCGGCATCATGGGACTGCCGCTGCACGAGACGGCGCTGCTGCTGCGGAAGATAGCGTTTGATATTGAGCATTGAGCGAGGGAGTCCACACCATCGTCATTGCCGCGAAGTTTCCGCCTGCGCGCACAGGCGTTAACAAATCGCTGGCGTTTTGCCTCTTCCCCCGCGAAGGCGGGGATTGGAATGGGGGCAGTGGCGCATCGCAAACGCAGCGCTTGTTCCAGCGCCGTGCGCCCCCACCCCAGCCCTCCCCCGCGCGCGGGGGAGGGAGAAAATCGCGCACTTATTCCATTTCTCGTTCAAGACGAAAAAAATACTCCGTCATTCCCGCGAAGGCGGGAATCCAAGAACGCTTCCTTGATCCGACGTGTTGGTTCAGCGCACCCATGGATTCCCGCCTTCGCGGGAATGACGACTTTTGGTGATAGCTTCTTATCATCTTGAATGCGAATTGGAATTACTCCAAGTCAGCGCCTAGGCGACTGTGCGGGAATGACGAAAGAAAAATACTATTTTAATAGCTATATGCCTTAATATCAACAGCTTTTTATATATTTTTACTATAAAAAATATATGCTGTATCATGAAAACAAGCTATTGATTCAGGAATTTTTCCTCAACGCTCAATACAAAACAGCCATGTAGCAGGAAATCCTCATCAATCGCTCGTTTCAAGGCAACGCCAAAGCGCAGGGCACCCGTCAGTTACAATTTTTTACGAAAAATACTGTTTGTCGCCAAGCAACGTCGCCTGCCCGGTCATGCGATGTGGTTCGGGACTGTTATGGGGAGTCAATGGGATGACGAAATCCTTCAAGCCACGCGGCGCCGCGATTTGCGCGGCGCTGGGGGTTTTGGTGCTGGCGGCTGCCGCGCCGCAGTACGCACAGGCGCAAGGGCAGGTTATCGCCAACAACGTGTCCATCACCGCCAGCGGCGCTGTCAACACCGGAACGGCGGCGTCAACTACCGGATATGCGCTGTATGCGCTCAACGGCGGCGCCATCACCAGCACGGGCGCGCTGGCGCTGACGACCGGCGGCAGCACGGCCTATGGCGCCGCGGCCTTATCGGGCGGGCAGATCACGATTCACGGCGGCTACGGCACCTCGTCTGCGGTGACGACGGGCGGGTATATGGCTTCCGGGCTGTTCGCCGAAGGGACGGGTAGCAAAATCTTCGTCACCGATACGGATATCACCACGAACTATTCGGCAGGAACGGTTTATGCCGTTCAGCCAAGGATGAATGGCACGATCGAACTCACCGGCGGCTCCGTCAAGATGCCGTATGCCACGGGTGGCACGGCGCTTTACGCATTCAGCGGCGGCGCGGCGTACACGGCAACGATCAAGGCCACCGATGTCCAGGTCAGCGCCGGCGGCAGCCGCAGCTATGGCGCGCAGGCCAATCTGAACGGCTCGATCGAATTGCTGCGCGGGTCGGTCACCACCGCTGGCAACAATGGATATGGCCTTTACACCATTGGCGACGGGGCGTTCCTGACCGCGGCCGGCGCCAAGGTCTCGACGGGCGGGGTGGATGCCGCCGGCGTCTATGTGCAGCAAGGCAGCATGAAGCTGGCCGACGTGGACATCGACACCACTGGCATGGGCGGCAAAGGTGCCATGGTCGATAACGCCAGCAGCCTGACGCTCACGCGCGGGTCGGTCACCACGCACGGCTCCAATACTTCGGATACGGCGCCGGGCCTGCTCGCGCTTTCCGCAAGTGTCCTCACCGCCAAGGACACGGCCATCACCACCTACGGGGATGGAAGCTACGGCGCGGCTTCCCAATTCGGCTCGCAGGTGCTGCTTACCGGCGGCTCGGTCGCCACCCGCGGCGCTTCGGCGTTGGGGCTGTTCTCGGTGGGCTTGGCAGGGACGACCGGCGCATCGCTGACGGCCGATGGCGTGACGGTGGAGACCACTGGCGCGAATTCGCACGGCGCGGCGGTGCTCGGCGGCTCCAGCCTGACCATCCAAAATGGCGGCAGCGTCACCGCTGAAGGAGCCGGAGCCGCCGCGCTGTATGCATCGCCCTACGATACAAATCCGAGCACGGCGACCGTCGCCAACAGCACGCTGACATCCGGGCAATACGCCGGCATTCTTGCCGTCGCCACCACGCTGAACGCGACTTTGACCCACTCGTCGCTGAACGGCGCGCCCGCCTGGTGGGCGGCGGATAGCACGGTTAGTTCGGTTCCAACCGGTTCGATCCTGCCTGATATGTACATACCTCAGATAGAAGTAAAAGAGGCTGCGTGCGGCTTGAAGCGTTTGCTATTTTTCTGCGCCGCTTACCCCAACCCTAACCCTCCCCCGCAAGCGGGGGAGGGAATCTGAACTCCTTCCCCCGCGTGCGGGGGAAGGCCGGAATGGGGGCCAGCGGCGCGACAGTCCTATCTGAGGTATGTACCTAATCAGGAGATCCTGAATCTGACCGCCGACATCTGACCGCCGACAAGTCCACGCTCACCGGTTATGAATACGTGAACATGGGCGAAAAATTTTTCGCTCTGCGGCGGGGGATTTCTCCCTCCCCCGCGTGAGGAGAAGGGCATGGATGGAGACGAACGGCGCTGAAATCAACACCGGGTTTGTGAACAGAACTGAGATAAACGGAATGGGTGGGGTGCGATAAATGTGGGATTTTTGGGGACTGGGCGGGACTTATCGGGATGGATTGTGCAACGGCGTTGCGGTGGTTGCAACGGGGTCAGGCGGCCAGGATGTGCTGTTCTATAGTCAATCCAACAAATAATCGGACCCCACGATCATCTCCTCCAGCGCGCCGCCAACTTTGCGCCAGCGGCGCTTGAGATTGGCCCAGAGCTTTTCAATTGGGTCGAGATCGGGACTGTAGGGCGGCAAGTACAGCAGTTGGCAGCCAGCGTGCTCCACCAAGCGGCGCGTGTGCTCTGACTTGTGAAAGCTGGCGTTGTCCAGCACCATGGTGCTGCCGCTGAGCGCGCCCTCGGCCACGGGCGAGAGGATCAGCGGCGGCATCTTGTTTTCGTTGCCGGGGAGCGCCAGGCGAGCCTTTTCAGCGTAGGTGGCCGCCGCCGATTGAAGGGTCAGTCCCTCGTACTGGGCGGCGTTGGCAATCGCCGGGATGGCGGACTTGAGCTTTTCTTGCACCAGCGCGTCCAGCTCGCGCAGCCGCGCCGCCTGGGTAGGAATGGCGCCAAAGCCCGGATCGACCCCTGCGGGCACCATCGACACATCGCCCGTGCGCTGGTGGGTGAACTCGCGCGTTTGTGCAACCGGTGCGGTTTTGACCATCGCCGCCCCGGCGGGCGTTTGGCCCTTGTCGTAGTCCTCCTGGCTGACTTGCGTGACGCGGCAGCGGCAACGCCAGCCGCAGGGCGGAAAGTGGGTCTGAAAGAACGGGTGATCGGCGGGCAGCGTCACGTTGTCCCACTGGGCATGTTCGGCGCGCACCCGGTCGTCGCGCATAGTCATATAGCGCAAGTAGGGGTGCGAGGCCTTGCTGCGCTGGATGCGCTCCCACTGCCCTTGCGCGGCGGCCTGGCGGGTGTTGGTGTCGTAGATCAGTTGCAGCCGCGCGGGGTTGAAGGTGGTGGTCACCATCTGGCCCGTAGCCGGATCGAGCACCTGTTTCTCGCCCCACCAGCCAGCATGGGCCAGCAGCTGCTTGCTCTCGCGTATCCAGTCGCGCCGCGAGAGATTGCCGGCCACGCTGGCGCTGATGCCCTCGTGAAGCGCCTGGAGCAAATCGAGCCGTGCCAGGCGCGAGACGGTGAACTGGCGGCTGTGCTCTTGTTGCCAGAGGTCTTGCCAGCTATAAATTTAGAAGCAACCAAGAACCAAGAAAAGAGCAGCGCGTGGGCGAAATGCCGCGCTCCCGGCTATCGCTCTGGCAGCCCTAACGCGCCTCTGAGCGCCATGCCGGTGGGCGTGCCGGCGCGCACCACGTCTTCGGGGGTGCCGGCGGCGGCGATCTGGCCGCCGGCGTCGCCGCCGCCGGGGCCTAGGTCGATGATCCAGTCGGCTTCGGCGATCAGGTCCAGGTCGTGCTCGATCACCAGCACGCTCTGGCCGTTATCGACCAGGCGGTGCAGTACGCGGATGAGTTTTTCCACGTCTTGCATGTGCAGGCCGACGGTCGGTTCGTCCAGCACGTAGAGAGTGTGCGGGACTTTCTGGCCGCGGCGGGTCAGCCGCAACGCCGGGCCGCTCCCAAGCAAGGCTGCATCCCCCTCGGGGGGATGTCCGCCGAAGGCGGCAGGGGGCCATGAACTATCGCGCACCTTGCTCAGTTCGGTGACGAGCTTGATGCGCTGCGCTTCGCCGCCGCTCAAGGTGGGCGAGGGCTGGCCGAGCGTGAGGTAGCCCAGCCCCACGTCGCCCAGCAGCCGCAGCGGGTGGGCGATAGCGGGCATGGTGGCGAAGAAGGACGCGGCCTCATCGACTTCCATGCGCAGCACGTCGCCCACGCTTTTGCCGCGCCA
>JAIRVJ010000104.1 GCA_031253955.1 Burkholderiaceae bacterium
ATGACTTTGCGCACCAGCGCATCGGGCGCGGGGCGCACTGCGGCGCGGCCTGGGCCGTCGATGAGGACGAAGCGGATTTCGCCCGCCTGGGCTTTTTTGTCCACGCGCATGAGGGCAAGGTAGCGGCTGGCGTTGCCGGCGGCAGCCAGCAGCGGGGCGCGCGTGGGCAGGCCGGCGCGTGCGATCAGGCGGGTGAGGCGCTGCACAAAGGCCGCATCCACCAGCCCCAGCTCGCGCGAGAGGTGCGCCGCCATGACCATGCCCGCGCCCACGCCTTCGCCGTGCAGCCAGGCGCCATAGCCCATGCCAGCTTCGATGGCGTGGCCGAAGGTGTGGCCGAAGTTGAGGATGGCGCGCAGGCCGCTTTCGCGCTCGTCCTGAGCCACGATTTCGGCCTTGATCTCGCAGCAGCGCCTGACGGCATGGACCACGGCCTGGGGATCGAGCGCGCGCAAGGCGTCGATGTGGGCCTCGATCCAGTCGAAGAAGGCCATGTCGTGAATCGGGCCGTATTTGATGACTTCGGCCAGGCCCGCCGACAGCTCGCGCGGCGGCAGGGTGTGCAGCACGTCGAGATCGCACACCACCAGCCTGGGCTGGTAAAAGGCGCCGATCATGTTCTTGCCCAGCGGGTGGTTGATGGCGGTTTTGCCGCCCACCGAGGAATCGACTTGCGCCAGCAGTGTGGTGGGCACCTGCACGAAAGGCACGCCGCGCATATAGCAGGCGGCGGCAAAGCCGGTCATGTCGCCGACCACGCCGCCGCCCAGGGCGTAGAGCGTGGTTTTGCGGTCGGCGCTGCCGGCCAGCAGCGTGTCGAAGATCAGGTGGAGCGTTTCCCAGTTTTTATATTGCTCGCCATCGGGCAGCGCCAGCGTGCGCACCTGGGCATGGTGCGGCGCGAGCGCGCGTTCCAGCGTTTGAGCGTAGAGCGGGCCGACGGTGGTGTTGGTAACGATTAGCGCGCCACCGCCGCGCGCCGCTTGCGCGTAGGCACTAGGAGAACCAAGCAGCGCGTTGCCGATGTGGATGGCGTAGCTGCCGGGGCCTAGCGCTACCTGGACTTGTGTGGATGCCATGATTTGACTTTTTCCTTTGCCATTGCCGTGCAGACGGATTAGCAACATACCTCAGATTCGTCATTCCCGCGCAGTTCCCGCCTGCGCGGGAATGACAGGGAATCCAGATAGCGGCGGTTGTGGCCTAGAGCGGTTTTGGTTTAGTTGATGACACTTTTCTTCTGGGGATAGGGGGAAGAAAGCCGCTGGTTGTAGGGGCGAAAAATCTTTCGCCCCTACAAGGCGTGCCTGCCACCCATAGAGGTGTCAGCATTTGAACCAAAACCGCTCTAGCGTAACGTCGCAAGAACAGACTTAAGCAAGCGCCCCTGGATTCCCTGTCATTCCCGCGCAGGCGGGAACTGCGCGGGAATGACGCAGGGAAAGTTATGCTGCTTTCCTTCAATTCCATCTGCGACATGTTGCTAATCAGGCTGAACCGATTTATCCAATATTACAAAATTCATAGCTTATACTCCGCTCATAATCTTATTTTCAGATATTTTTATATCTCAAAACTATACTTCGTACTGGCAAGTAGCTATGAAATTCATATTTTTCACCCCAATCAAGCGCTCATCATGTTCAGTTGCATGACGATGCGATGGACCACCGTGTAAGTAGAGCCGCGCTGGGTGTCGATTACGTAGTGCGCCGCCGCGCGGTAGAGCGGGTCGCGCAGGGCGTGGAGTTCCTTGAGCTTTTGCTGGAGATCACCGCCTTGCAGCAGCGGGCGCTTGGTGTCGCTCTTGAGCCGGTGGGCCAGATGGTTGGGCGAGGCGAGCAAATAAATGACCGTGCCACGCTCGCGCATCATTTCGCAGTTGCCGGGGCGCAGCACCGCGCCGCCGCCGGTGGAAAGCACACACGGGCTGGCGGCCAGCGCACGCCCAAGCATCTCGGCCTCCACGTCGCGGAAGGCCGCTTCTCCATGCAGTCCGAAGTAATCGCGGATAGAGCAGCCGCTCGCGGCCTCGATCTGCGCGTCGAGATCGGTGAAGCTCACCCCAAGCCGGTAGGCCAGGCGCCGGCCAATGGTGGTTTTGCCCACGCCGGGCATACCCACGAGGATGCAGTGGCGCTCTAAGAGCCTGTTCATAGTCTTTTCGGGGTCGCGCAGGCGCCTTTTCGGGATGGGCTGCAAGGCGCAAACCGCAGCCAATGGCCAGCGCCATTGGCAAGGATTGCAACGCAGCAGACCGCCCAAGTCCGCGCTCGCACGCCCGTGCCGGGATCGTAAACACGTTCTAACATACGTCAGCGCCCGCGGCGCGCGGTGACGGCCTGCGACAGTTCCCGCAGGATGGTTTCAGAATCATCCCAGCCGATGCAGGCATCGGTGATGCTCTTGCCGTATTCCAGGTTGGCCACATCGTCCTTGCCGGGCGTGAATTTTTGCGCGCCTGCGTGGATGAAGCTCTCCACCATCACGCCCATGATGCACGGCGAACCGGCGGCGAGCTGGCTGGCGATGTCGCGCGCCACGTCAAGCTGCTTTTCATGCCGCTTGTTGCTGTTGGCGTGGCTGAGATCGACCATCAGGCGCGGTGCCAGTTTGGCTTCGTCCAGTTCCCGGCACGCGGCCTGAACGCTGGCGGCGTCGTGGTTGGGCGCCTTGCCGCCGCGCAAAATGAGGTGGCAGTCTTTATTGCCCGACGTGCGCACGATGGCGGCCTGCCCGTTTTTGTGCACCGAAAGAAAGTGGTGCGGGCGCGCGGCGGCCTGAATGGCGTCGGTGGCGATGCGGACGTTGCCGTCGGTGCCGTTCTTGAAACCGATCGGCGCCGACAGGCCGCTAGCCAGCTCGCGGTGCACCTGGCTTTCGGTGGTGCGCGCGCCGATGGCGCCCCAGGCAATCAGATCGCCGATGTACTGGGGCGAGATCACGTCAAGAAACTCGCTGGCCGCCGGCAGACCCAGACGGTTGATGTCGATCAGCAACTGGCGCGCGATGCGCAGGCCCTCCTCGATACGGAAGCTCTCGTCCAGATACGGGTCGTTGATGAGGCCCTTCCAGCCCACGGTGGTGCGGGGTTTTTCAAAATACACGCGCATCAGGATTTCGAGCGTGCCGGCGTACCGCTCGCGCAAGGGCAAAAGCTGCCGGGCGTATTCGAGCGCCGCTGCCGGGTCGTGAATGGAGCACGGGCCGATGATGACCAGCAGCCGGTCGTCCTTGCCCTGCAGGATGCTGGCGATGCTCTTGCGCGTGGCGCCGATCAGTCTCTCGGCGGCCGTGCCGCGGATGGGAAAGAAACGGATCAGATGTTCGGGGGGGGGGAGCACGCCAATTTCCCGGATGCGCTGATCGTCGGTCTGACTGGTCTTTTCATGCGATGCCAACCTGGCATCGGCGGCAATGGCTTGAGCATTCATGGATGAGAACTCCTTGCGATGATTCGAGGTCGTGAAAGCATTCGGGCAACAAAAAACCGCCGGGCTGTCGCTGCGGCGGTTGCATGAAGGAAGTGGTCTGATCGCGTTGCGCTTACACCTTCGCCTCTCGTCCGCCGGGAACCGGGAACCAAAAGTAAAAGTGGAAAGCGGCAGACGTTTTCATGGGCGGTGAGTGTAGCACAGCCTGGGCTGCGCCCCTGTGCCGCGCGGTCAGCCTGAAAAAGCCTCACGCGGTGCCGCCGACAGTCAGCCCATCGATGCGCAACGTGGGCTGGCCCACGCCCACCGGCACGCTTTGCCCTTCCTTGCCGCAGGCGCCGATGCCCGAATCGAGCCGCAGGTCGTTGCCGATCATGCTGATTTTCTTGAGCGATTCGGGGCCGCTGCCGATCAGCGTGGCGCCTTTGACAGGGTACTGAATCTTGCCGTTTTCCACCCAGTAGGCTTGGCTGGCGGAAAAGACGAACTTGCCGCTGGTGATGTCCACCTGGCCGCCGCCGAAGTTGATGGCATACAAACCTTTCCTGATGCTGGCGACGATTTCCTGCGGATCCCGCTGGCCGGCCAGCATGTAGGTATTGGTCATGCGCGGCAGGGGAATGTGGGCGTAGCTCTCGCGCCGGCCATTGCCTGTGGGCGCGACTTTCATCAGGCGCGCGTTTAGGGCATCCTGCAGATAGCCCTTGAGGATGCCGTCTTCAATCAGCACGTTGCGCTGCGTGGGGCAGCCCTCGTCATCAATGTTCAGGCTGCCGCGCCGAGCCGGCAACTGGCCGTCATCGAGCACCGTCACCCCTTTGGCGGCTACGCGCCGGCCAATCATTCCGGTAAAGGCGCTGGAGCCTTTGCGGTTGAAGTCGCCTTCCAGACCGTGCCCCACGGCTTCGTGCAACAACACGCCGGGCCAGCCCGGACCGAGCACGACCGGCATTTCTCCGGCCGGCGCGGCGCGCGCCTCCAGGTTGGCAAGGGCCGCCGTCACCGCCTCGTCCACGTAGCCGCGCGCCAGCTCTGGGCTGAAGTAAGCCAGATCGTAGCGGCCGCCGCCGCCTGAAGCGCCCATTTCGCGCCGCCCATTCTGCTGGGCAATCACACTGACGGACAAACGCACCAAGGGGCGCACGTCCGCCGCGATCTGGCCGCCCAGACGGGCGATCAGCACCACGTCGTACTCGGCGGCCAGGCTGGCCATGACCTGAACAATGCGCGGATCCTTGGCCCGCGCATAGCGCTCCACCTGCTCAAGCAAAGCCACTTTATCGGCGCTGCCGAGCGAGGCGATCGGATCCATGGACGGGTAAAGAGCCTGCTCCGGCTTGGCAAGCCGGCCAGCGCCCGTGCGCCGCACGCGGCGATTTTGGGAGGCCGCGCCAATCACACGCACGGTAGCGGCGGCATCCCGCAGCGAGGCCTCGGAAATATCATCCGCATAGGCAAATGCCGTCTTGTCGCCCTTGACGGCCCGAACGCCCACGCCCTGATCAATGCTGAAACTGCCGCTTTTGACGATACTTTCTTCCAGACTCCAGCCTTCGGCGCGTGTAAACTGAAAATAGACATCCGCGTCATCGGCGCCGCCAGATGCGCTCAACGCCAGTACCCGCGCCAAATCAGTTTCGTCCAGGCCAAAAGGCGTCAGCAAAAGCGCGCGCGCCACAGCCAGGCGCTCGGATGAGGGATGATTGGAAATCATAGAAGAATTTTAGCAAACCTGAATATTGCGCAAAAGAAAACGCCCGGCACATAATGAATGTACCGGGCGTTTCTCGCTGTAATAGCCTGACAATGTCCTACTTTCACACGGGAATCCGCACTATCATCGGCGCTGAAGCGTTTCACTGTCCTGTTCGGGATGGGAAGGAGTGGTACCACCTCGCTATGGTCATCAGGCATAACTTTCCGCCGTCCTGACATTACTGTCAAAACAGCCAATTCATAGAGCCAATCAGCTTTTGGTTGAATGCGTCACTTGGCACAACAACCCTGATCGCTTCGGATCAAAGTTATAGGGTCAAGCCGCACGAGCAATTAGTACCGGTTAGCTTAACGCATTACTGCGCTTCCACACCCGGCCTATCAACGTCCTGGTCTTGGACGACTCTTCAGGGGGCTCAAGGCCCCGGCAGATCTCATCTTGAAACGAGTTTCCCGCTTAGATGCTTTCAGCGGTTATCTCTTCCGCACTTAGCTACCCTGCAATGCCACGGGCGTGACAACAGGTACACCAGGGGTGCGTCCACTCCGGTCCTCTCGTACTAGGAGCAGGCTTTCTCAAATCTGCAGCGCCCACGGAAGATAGGGACCAAACTGTCTCACG
>JAIRVJ010000123.1 GCA_031253955.1 Burkholderiaceae bacterium
GGTTCGCCCGCGATGGGCTGGTATTGTTTGGGAATGTCCAGACCCGTGCGCGACCCGCTGCCCGCGCAGGGCAGCAAGGCATGGCAGCGCGTGGCGGGTGGCGAAAATGCGGGCTGCACTTTGTGTTCAGTCGATCAGCTTGTTCTTGAGCGCGTAGTAAGTCAGGTCACTATTGGAGTGCAGCCCCATTTTTTCCATCAGACGGGTGCGGTAGGTGCTCACGGTTTTGACCGACAGCGACAGCGTGCTGGCGATTTCCCCCGCGGTTTCGCCTTTGGCGAGTTTGAGAAAGACCTGGAGTTCGCGCTCGGAGAGCTGCTCGTGCGGGGGCACGTCGTTTTTGCCTTCCAGGCGCTGGGCCATCAGGTCGGCCACCGCTGGCGTGATGTAGCGTTTGCCCAGCGCAACGGCGCGAATCGCCGTGACGATTTCCGCCGGGTCGCATTCCTTGTTCAGATAGCCGCTGGCGCCTTGGCGGATCAGGTTCAGCGCGTAGTGTTCCTCCGGGTAGCCTGAGAGAATCAGGATGCCTAAATCGGGCGCTTTGGCGCGGATCTGCGCCAGCGCGTCAATGCCGCTCTGGCCGGGCATCGACAGGTCCATCACCAACACGTCCATCTTAGTGGTGCGCGCCAGGTCGATGGCTTCGCGCCCGCTGGCGGCCTCGCCCACCACGCGCAGATCGACCTGCTCGGCGAAAAATTGTTTGAGGCCCGAACGCACGATGGCGTGGTCATCGACAATGCCGATCCGGATCACGGTTTATCCTTTAAAGTTGATGCTCAATTATCTGGTCAAGTCTAATCCTGTTATGCCCGATTCCGCCGCCCGATCCCGGCAGCGCAGGCGCTTTCGTCTGACGCACGAACGCAGGCAGCGCCTGACGCTGCAACTGGGGCTGGTGTTCGCGGTGCTGTGCGCGGCGGTAATCCTGTGGCAAAGCGAAAGTATGCACGCCCGAATCGCCCGCGAGGTGGCCGAAATCCATGACATCGACACCGCCCGCGCCGCCGTCAGCACGCTGTTGAGCAACGTCACCGACGCCGAATACGAGCAGCGCAGTTACGCGCTGACGGGCGAGCAGTTGAACCTGGCCGCTTATCAGGAAGACATCCGGCAAATCGAGCAACGCCTGCACGCGCTGGAAACCCAAACCCCGCCGCTGGTGGCGCAATCGGACGCCATGCTCGACTTCAAGCACGAACTGTCCCAGCAAATTGGCGCGATGGATCTGACCGTGCGGCTGGTCAGCAGCGCCCAACTGGAAGCGGCGCAGCGCATTGTCAATTCCGAGGCCAGCATCACCCAGATACGGCAGTTGCGCCAGCGCGCCGACAAGCTGATGGATCGCGCCGCCGAACTGGTGACTGACCGCAACAGGGAACTGCGGCAACTGGTGGCGTACTCGCGGGTGGGGCTGATCGTGGGCGTGCTGGCGGCGTTTTTCGCGTTCTTTTTGTACGTGCGCCAGACCCGCGCGCTGCAACAGGCCGATGCGCGCCAGCAGCTTTTGCTGGAAGCCGAACGCGACGCGCTCGAATCGCAGGTCAAGGAACGCACGGCGCGCCTGGCCGAACTGGCGACCTACCTGCAACAGGCGGTGGAAGAAGAACGCGCCCGGCTGGCGCGCGAGCTGCACGACGAGCTGGGCGCGCTGCTCACCGCCGCCAAGCTGGACGTGGCGCGCCTGAAATCCAGACTACCCGCCGGCGCGACGGAATCGCTGGAGCGCATCGCGCACCTGACCGAAACGCTCAACCAGGGCATCGCCCTCAAGCGCCAAATCGTCGAGGACTTGCGCCCATCGTCGCTGTCCAATCTGGGCCTGGTCACGGCGCTGGAAATTCTGGTGCGCGAGTTTTCCCAGCGTTCCGAAATTCCGGTGCATACCGTGATTGAGCCGGTCGATATGGACCAGGCCAGCGAACTGACTCTCTACCGCCTGGTGCAAGAGGCGCTGACCAACATCGGCAAATACGCCAAGGCGACCGAAATTACCGTCGCGCTCAATAACCAGGCCCATTACGCCGAAATCATCGTGACCGACAACGGCGTGGGCTTTGATCTGGCGCAAATCCCGGCCACCTCGCACGGCTTGGTCGGAATGCGCCACCGCGTCGAGGCGCTGGGCGGGCGGCTGGACATCAAATCCACGCCCGGTCATGGCACGCGCGTTACCGGCGCGATTCCGCGCCAGCAGGCCAAGCCCCAGCCCGCCCCGGTCGAGACCCCAGAGGCCGCGCCAGCCAGCGTCTGACGCGGGATTGGCATTCAATCCGAAACAAGGCCAAATAAAGCGCCGGTTTTTTCTTCGACTGGTCGGCGCAGGCGGAAATCCGCCCCCTCCCCCGCGCGCGGGGAAGGTCGGGATGGGGTCAGCAGCGCATCAACACACCTCGGATTCGCCTTGCTCGCAGACAGGAACCCATTGAGACTGCGGCGCAGCAACAATGACCCATTCAAAGCAACCGCCCCTGGATTCCCGCCTGCGCGAGCATCACGCGAAAAATTGAAGGCCAACCCAGATGAAGCGCCTCAACCGGCGTTCACTGCGCCTTGCGTGGAATCAGCGCCAGGAACTCGCCGCGCAAGGTGGCGTTGTTCAAAAACGCGCCGCGCATCACCGAATTGAGCATCCGGCTATCGGGGTCCTTG
>JAIRVJ010000005.1 GCA_031253955.1 Burkholderiaceae bacterium
AACTTTGTGCCACAACTGCTCTGAAATGCCCCATTGCTGCTTGTACTTTCCCATCGCATGCCCCAAGTGGTTGCTCTTGGGGCGGAAAGGATATCACACTAATTAAGGATAAGTTCTAAGTCAAAAGCTGTTAATAAAATAGCAAAATACCGAACCCGAAACGCCTTACACCAGCACCCGCTCCACCCCTCCCGCATTCGCGCGATCCACATATTCGCGCAGCCAGTGTTCGCCCAGAATGCGGCGGGCCAGTTCGATGACGACGTAGTCGGCTTGCAGCAGGCCCGCTTGCAAATCATCCTGATAGCGCCACAGTCCTTGCAGGCAGCTTGGGCAGGTGGTGAGGATTTTTATGTTGTCCTGCGCACCCGCCGCGCCGCTGGCGCGCAGGGCGGCTTCGGCTTTGCGGATTTCTTCTTCCTTGCGAAAGCGCACCTGGGTGGACACGTCCGGGCGCGTCACGCCCAGCGTGCCGGATTCGCCGCAGCAGCGGTCGCTTTTGACGACTTGCGCGCCGAGCAGCGCCTTGACGGTTTGGGTGGAGTCTTGCGCCTTGATGGGGTCGTGGCAGGGCGCGTGGTAGAGGTAGGCGCCTGGCGCGTCCTGCGGCAGGGCCAGGCCCTTTTCCAGCAGGTATTCGTGAATGTCGATGATGCGGCAGCCGGGGAAAATTTCCTCGAAGCGGTAGCCCGCGATCTGGTCGCGGCAGGTGCCGCAACTGACGACGACGGTTTTGATGTCCAGATAGTTGAGCGTGTTGGCGACGCGGTGCAGCAGCACGCGGTTGCCGGTGATCATTTTCTCGGCCACGTCGAACTGGCCGGCGCCGCGCTGCGGGTAGCCGCAGCACACGTAGCCGGGCGGCAGCACGGTTTGCACGCCCGCGTGCCAGAGCATGGCCTGCACGGCCAGGCTCACTTGTGAGAACAGGCGCTCGGAGCCGCAGCCGGGAAAGTAGAACACCGCCTCGCTGTCGGGGCGCGTGCGCTGCGGATCGCGGATCACCGGAACGATCTGGCGGTCTTCGATGCCCAGCAGTGCGCGCGCGGTTTTGGCGGGCAGGCCAGCCGGCATTTTTTTGTTGATGAAGTGAATCACCTGCTCAAC
This sequence comes from Burkholderiaceae bacterium, assembly GCA_031253955.1. Taxonomy (GTDB): domain Bacteria; phylum Pseudomonadota; class Gammaproteobacteria; order Burkholderiales; family Burkholderiaceae_C; genus Ottowia. Next base: position 1,108 of record JAIRVJ010000005.1, read on the forward strand.
GGCTGGCGCGCGGCCCGCGCTGGCAGGCGGGCGTGCGGTCTGGCGGCGCGCCACGGCGCGCAGCATGCCGTGTGCGGCGCGCTGGGCGGGAAAGCCCGCGCCGGTCATCGCCGCGCGCACGGCGCGAATGGCGCGCGGATCGGTCGCGTTCAGAAAGAACATGGCCGCCGCCTTGCCGGGGTTGAAGGGCTGCTGGCCCATCTTGCGCAGCAGGTTGCGCATGGCCATCGTCACGTTGCCGAAGTCGATCTTCACCGGGCACGGCGGCAGGCAGCGGTGGCAGACGGTGCAGTGCCCGGCCACGTCGTCGAACTCCGCCCAGTGCCGCAGGCTCACACCCCGGCGCGTTTGCTCTTCGTAGAGAAACGCCTCGATCAGCAGCGAGACGGCCAGAATCTTGTTGCGCGGGCTGTACAGCAGGTTGGCGCGCGGCACGTGGGTGCTGCATTCGGGCTTGCACTTGCCGCAGCGCAGGCAGTCCTTGATCGAATCGGCGATGGCGCCGATATCGTTTTGCTGCATCAGCAGCGACTCGTGTCCCATGAGGCCGAAGCTGGGCGTGTAGGCGTTGGTCAAATCAGCCACAAACGCTTGTACAGTCTGAACTTGATGCTCTTGATTGCGCAGCAATTTGCCGCGGTTGAAATGCCCGTGCGGGTCGATCTTGCGCTTGTATTGGGCAAACGGCGCCAGTTCTTCGTCCGACAGAAATTCCAGCTTGGTGATGCCGATGCCGTGCTCGCCGGAGACCACGCCGCCCAGCGATTTGGCAAGCCGCATCACGCGCGCCACGGCCTCGTGCGCGGTGCGCAGCATCTGGTAGTCGTCGCTGTTGACGGGGATATTGGTGTGCACATTGCCGTCGCCCGCGTGCATGTGCAGCGCGATCCACACGCGCCCCTTGAGCACGCGCCGGTGAATGGCGCGGCACTCGGCCCGGATCGGCTCGAACGCCGCGCCGGTAAGGATCTGCTCCAGCGGGGCGCGCAACTGCGTTTTCCAGCTTGCGCGCAGGCTGTGGTCTTGCAGGGGCGCGAACAATTCATCGGCGCGCGCCAGCCAGTCTCGCCATTGCCCGCGCACCTGGGCGATGAGCGCCAGCGCCTGCGCGGTTTTTTCGGCCAGCAGTTCGGGCGGCGGCGGCTCGGCATCGCCTGCCAGTGCGTGGCCGCCGCCGGCGAAGAATGCCTCCAGCGCATCGGCCAGCGCGATCTTGTTGCGCAAGCTCAGTTCGATGTTGATGCGCTCGATGCCGTCGGTGTACTCGGCCATGCGCGGCAGGGGAATCACCACGTCTTCGTTGATCTTGAAGGCGTTGGTGTGGCGGCTGATGGCGGCGGTTTTTTTGCGGTCGGCCCAGAACTTCTTGCGCGCTTGCGCAGCGACGGCGACAAAGCCCTCGCCGCTGCGCGAGTTGGCGATGCGCACCACCTCGCTCGCTGCTCGCGCCACGGCGTCGGCATCGTCACCCGCGATGTCGCCGAACAGCGCCATTTTGGGCAGGCCGCCGCGTGCCGACTTGGTAGCGTAGCCCACCGCGCGCAGGTAACGCTCGTCCAAGTGCTCCAGCCCCGCCAGCACGGTGCCGGTGCGCGCGCTTTCGGCGAACATGAAGTCCTTGATTTCGACGATGCTCGGTGCCGCGTCGCGCGCATGGCCGAAAAATTCCAGACACACGGTGCGCGTGTGCTCCGGCATCCGGTGCAACACCCAGCGCGCGCTGGTAATCAGGCCGTCGCACCCTTCTTTTTGCACACCGGGCAGACCGGCCAGGAACTTGTCGGTCACGTCCTTGCCCAGGCCCGCTTTGCGAAAGACCGCGCCGGGAATATCCAGCCGTTCGGTGCGCAGCGGCGTTTTGCCGTCGGCCTTGAAATACGCCAACTCGAAGCTGGCGATTGCGGCATCGTGAATCTTGCCCAGGTTGTGCCCGATGCGCGTGACTTCCAGCCACTGGCCTTCGGGCGTGACCATGCGCCAGCTTGCCAGGTTATCGAGCGCGGTGCCCCACAGCACGGCCTTTTTGCCGCCCGCGTTCATGGCGATGTTGCCGCCGATGCAACTGGCCTCGGCGCTGGTCGGATCGCACGCAAACACCAGTCCGGCGGCTTCCGCCGCGTCCGCCGCGCGCTGCGTGACCACGCCTGCCTCGGTGCGCAGGGTGGGCACTTCGCGCTCCAGCCCCGGCAGCTTGATGCGCTCCACCGGCCCCAGCGCGATCAGCTTTTCGGTGTTGATGACGGCGCTTTTCCAGTCCAGCGGAATCGCTCCGCCGGTGTAGCCGGTGCCGCCGCCGCGCGGAATCACCGTCAGGCCCAGTTCGATGCAGCCTTGCACCAGCGCGGCCATCTCGCTTTCCGTGTCGGGCGTGAGCACCACCAGCGGCAGCTCCACGCGCCAGTCAGTCGCGTCGGTCACGTGGCTGACGCGCGAGAGGCCGTCAAACCGGATGTTGTCCTTGTGCGTGCGGCGGCCCAGCACGCGCCGCGCCGCGCCCCGCAGCGCCGCCACTTTTTCAAACGAGCGGTCGAACGCATCGACCACCCGCGCCGCCCGCGCCAGCAGCTCGCCCACCAGCGCATCGCGCGCGGCGTCGTCTTGCGGTGTGCGGCGCTTTTCTATTTCCGCGAGGCGATGCCGCAGCGCCTGCACCAGCGCAGCGCGGCGCTTGGGGTTGTCCAGCAAATCGTCCTGCAAATACGGGTTGCGCCGCACCACCCAGATATCGCCCAGCACCTCGTACAACATGCGCGAGGAGCGGCCCGTGAGGCGCTCGGCGCGCAGGCACTCCAAAATCTCCCAGCCGCGTGCGCCCAGCAGCCGCAGCGCGATCTCGCGGTCGGAAAAACTGGTGTAGTTGTAGGGAATTTCGCGCAGCCGGACGGGTTCGGCGGCTTGCGCGGGCTGCGCCTTCGGTGCATCGGTCATGGGGCGGCAATTTTATGCGCCGCCTTGGGTTTTTGTGGATTACAGGATCGGCAGCCTTACAACCTATGGCAGCGATCCCCTTGCGCGAAACCGAGCGCAGGCCAGCCTGGGCCGGTGGCAAGGCCGATGACTTTGAACAACTCGCCCATCTCATGCTCGGCCAGCAGTTTCATGGCGGTGGCGCGCGCGGGCAGGTCGGCGGCTTGCATGTGCCGGGCAATGCCGCAGTTGAGCAGAAAGCGCGCCTGGCTGGTGTAGCCAAGCACCGCGAGGCCCGCGTCTTGCGCGGTCAGGGCGATGCCGGTGAAATCGACGTGGGCGGTGATGTCTTTTTCGCCCACATCCGTCAGCGGATCGTCGTCCACGCGGTGGGCGCGGTGGCAGACCAGGGTGCCCATGTCGCGCTGGGGGTGGTAGTACTCGGCTTGCGGAAAACCGTAGTCGATGAAGAAGGCCGCGCCGCCAGTGCCGGCGCGCAGGCGCTCGGCCAGCGTGGCGATGAAGGCGCGCTGCTGGGGGTGGATTTCGGTCACCACGTCATGCTCGTCCGGTATTTCCAGCGGCGGGCGCAGCGCGGTGGGGCGGTCGGCCCAGATGAAGGGGCGCGGGCCGTGGTGCAATCCTTTTTCAATAGCTGCCATCCCAGGTTCTGTATTGGTTGTGACCGTAAAAGTCTCAGAAAGTGCAATGCCGCGCTCGTGCCACGCGCCGCCCGCGCGCGCCAGCAGTTTGACGGGCATGGCGTCCAGCACCTCGTTGCCGATCACCACGCCGGAAAGCGCGGGCGGCAGCGCGCCGGCCCAGCGCACCACGCCGCCGTGCGCGGCCAGCCGCGCCTGCTGGCGTGCCCGCAAGGCGGCGGAAACATCGACGATGGTGTAGCGCACCGCCGGTTGCCCAAGCCGCGCCAGTTCTTGCAGCACCTGCCCGGCCAGCGCGCCGGAGCCGGCGCCGAATTCCCAAATCTCGCGGCTGCCGCTTTGTTGCAGCGCCTGCGCCACCTGCGCGGCCAGCGTGCGGCCAAACAGGGGCGAAAGCTCCGGCGCGGTCACAAAGTCGCTGCCGTCGCGCGCCAGCGGGCCGAACTGCCGCGCATCGCGTGCGTAGTAGCCCAGCCCCGGCGCGTACAGCGCCAGGTGCATGAAGCGGTCGAAGGGCAGCCAGCCGCCGGCGCGGTGGATTTCATGGGCGATCACCTCGGTCAGCGAGGCAGGCGCATGGGGCGAGGCGGCGGCGTTCATGCGCGCCGATTGTCGGGCCTCTCGTCACAGGAGCAAGGAGGTTACGCTTTACATTTTCCGCGCCTGAATAACCCGCGCACAATACGCGCCCCATGACATCTTTCTCCCCCTCCATCGCCGGGCATCGCAGCCTGATCCTGCGCGGTCTGCGCCTGCAAGCCGCGCTGGGCATTCTGGAGCGCGAACGCGGCGCGCCGCAGCCGATCGAGGTCGATGCCGAACTCAACCTGGGCCGCCAGCCTTTGCTTGCGCCCGCCGACGACATCGCCCACGTGCTCGACTACCGCAAGGTGCGCCAGATCGTCATCGACGAATGCAGCGCCGGGCACGTCAACCTGCTGGAAACGCTGGCGGGCAAACTGTGCGCGCGCCTGCTGCAACTGCCCGGCGTGCAGGGCGCGCGGGTGCGCGTCGCCAAGCTGGAAATTTTCGAGGACTGCGAGGTGGCGATCCGCGTGGAGGCGGGGCAATGGACGTGAAGCATGAAATGCCCCCGCCGGAGCACATTCCCCCGCTCGGCCCCGCCGCCCGCGACCGCGCGCAGCGCGAAGCTCTCAAGCTCGAAAAGCGCCTGTGCCGACAGACCGGCCAGGCTATTACCGACTTCCACATGATCGAAGCAGGCGACCGGGTCATGGTGTGCCTGTCGGGCGGCAAAGACAGCCACGGTTTGCTCGATATTCTGCTCAAGCTGCAAGCGCGCGCGCCGGTGCGCTTCGAGCTGGTGGCCGTCAACCTCGACCAGAAGCAGCCGGGCTTTCCCGCCGAAGTGCTGCCCGCGTATCTGCGCGCTCTGGGCATCGAGCATCGCATCGAAACGCAGGACACCTACAGCATCGTCAAGGCAAAAATAGCCGAAGGCAAAACCACGTGCAGCCTGTGCTCGCGGCTGCGCCGGGGCATTCTGTACCGCGTGGCGCGCGAGCTGCGCTGCAACAAGATCGCGCTGGGCCACCACCGTGACGACATGCTGCAAACCTTCTTTCTCAACCTGTTTTTCGGCGGCAAGCTGAAGGGCATGCCGCCCAAGCTGGTGACCGACAACGGTGAATTCATCGTCATCCGCCCGCTGGCTTACGTGGCCGAGCAGGACCTGACCGCCTGGGCCGCGCACCGGCGCTTTCCCCTCATCCCCTGCAACCTGTGCGGCAACCAGCCCAACCTGCAACGCCAGGCCGTGGGCGACATGCTGCGCGCGTGGGACAAGCAATACCCCGGCCGCATCGAAAGCATGTTCACCGCGCTGCAAAACGTCGTCCCTTCGCACCTGATGGACGGCGCGCTGCACGGCTTTGCCAGCCTCAAACCCACCGGCGTGCCCAATGCGCAGGGCGACAAGGCGTTCGACGAGGAGCCTTTGGAATGCGGTGCCCGTGCAGTACCGACGCAAATTACAAGCAAAACAAGCCTGCAACACAATTGGAGCTTGAGTTAGAAGCTATTATTTTAATATCGACCTGCATGATTGCGGGCAGGAGTCCAGTGGCCGATTCTGCGATGGTTCCAGAGTAAATATTGGGGTTTGCAAGCCCGCCCATGGCCCTGAAAACGTTTCTTTTCGCCGTTGCGCTTAATGGCCGCACCCTTCGGGCAGGTATTTGTTGGGCAGGTCGGAAGAACAGGTCCAGGAAAACATACTGTCTTTCTCTTTCTTGCTCGTGAAGTAGAGCTTGCCGCCGTTCAGGACGCTTTCCTTACCATGAAATTGTCCCAACGTAAACGTGATCGTGCAGCGCCCTGCGCCAGCATCCAAGAATTCGACCGTTACGATGTTGGAGAGATTTGTGTTGGAGGGGAGGGGATAACTGGGATCAGCACGACAGGCTCCGCCTTTGATCTCGTTGAGATAGGCTTCGACGACTGCCGCCTTGACCGAAGCTGCCGAATTGAACACCTGCTCCGGTACGCGTATTTGGTTGCTGTCCGCGGTAGACGTGCTGTTGTTATCACTGCTGCCGCGACCGCACGCAGTCAAAATTATCGCCGCGGTCATGCCAAACAGGGCGTTGAGCACTTTTTTGTTTGAAAAGATTACCATTTTGAAGCTTTTCGGAAAAGTGAAAGGAGAAAACTTTCGTCTTTGGGCTGGAGCGCCGAGAAATGGGCGCTCTTTCAATCTTGGGTTTGCATGTGGTGTATCTCTGGATTGACGGACACATTGTGCCAAATTATTTTAGGAGGCTGCATTTTCCTTCGTGGTTTCCGCCAAGAGCTTGCCATACGGATTGACGTTTCATGCGCCTTTTCTTCCTCCACCGCTTGCGGAGGAGAACCGGGGTGCGTCAGATGCAGCGCCGTGCTGCTGGTTTGCGCCTTGGAACCTGCCCGCACCGTGGCATGATCCCCGGATGCAACTTACCCGCGTTACCGCCATCCGGCACGGCGAAACCGCCTGGAATGCCGAGCGCCGGGTGCAGGGCCACACCGATATCGGCCTGAGCGCCACGGGCCGCGAGCAGGCGGCGCGGCTGGCGTGGGCGCTGGCCGGGCGCGAGCGTATCGACGCCATCTACAGCAGCGATCTGGCCCGCGCCTTCGAGACGGCCCGCGCCATCGCCGCCGCCGCGAATGTGGCGGTGCGGCCCGAAACGGGCTTGCGCGAGCGCAGCTTTGGCCGCGCGGAGGGTCTGACCTTCGACGACTTTAGCCGGCGCTGGCCCGATGAGGCCGAACGCTGGCGCCGGCGCGATCCCCACTGGCGCTCCGATGGGGGCGAATCGCTGCTACAATTTTGGGAGCGCATCACCGGCGCGGTCCACCGGCTGGGGGCGCAAAACCTGGGCAAGCACGTGGTTTTGGTGACGCATGGCGGCGTGCTCGATGTGCTGTACCGCGCCGCCACCGGCCTGGGCCTGCAAGACGCGCGCACCTGGCAACTGGGCAACTGCGCCATCAACCGCCTGCTGTGGACGCCCGACAGCGGCCTGTCGCTGATCGGCTGGGCTGACGACGGACATTTGCAACAACCCGCCGCCGCCGATCATTTTCCTGATCCGTCTTCTGATCCTGATCGTTCGGGAGCTTTGCCCGTGTATCACGGCGCGGGAGGATTGGCCGCCGGATTGACGGGGCTGAGCAGCAAGGCCATGCTTGACGCCGCTGAAGAAGAACGTGCCGGTGACGACGCAGGAGCTTATTCAGCGTCGCCATAATCGACAAATTCTGAAACTGGTTTGGGGAAAACAGCATGTGCGGCATTGTCGGCGCGGTGGCCGGGCGCGACGTCGTGGCGGTTCTGGTGGCGGGCTTGCGGCGGCTGGAGTACCGGGGGTACGACTCTTGCGGCGTCGCCGTGAGCGCCGCCAGCGCGCGGCTGGTGCGCGTGCGCGGCATCGCGCGGGTGGCCGATCTGGCGGCGCAATGCGAGCGCGAGAACTTGCAGGGCCGCACCGGTATCGCCCACACGCGTTGGGCCACGCACGGCGCGCCGGCGGTGGACAACGCGCACCCGCACATCAGCATGGGGCCGCAAGGCCAAGCGCCTGCCGGTGCGGACGAGCGCGAGTGCGCGCGCCTGACGCTGGTGCACAACGGCATCATCGAAAACCACGAGGTGCTGCGCCGCCGGTTGCAAGAGAGCGGCTATGTTTTTGCCAGCCAGACCGATACCGAGGTGATCGTCCACCTGATCGACAGCCTGTACCGCGGTGATTTGCTGCAAGCTGTGCAGGCCGCCGTGCGCGAATTGCACGGCAGCTTTGCCATTGCCGTGCTGCATCGCGACGAGCCGCAGCGCCTGGTGGGCGCGCGGCAGGGTTCGCCGCTAGTGATTGGCGTGGGCGCCGGCGGGCGCGAGCGTTTTCTGGCTAGCGACGCGCTGGCGCTGGCCGGGGTGACCGACCAGATCGTGTATCTGGAAGATGGCGACGTGGCCGATCTGCACTTGGGCCGGCACGCGGTGCTGGATGCCGCCGGGCAGCCCGCGCAGCGCCTCGTGCAAACGGTGCGGGTGGGCGATGGGCCGGTCGATCTGGGGCCGTATCGCCATTACATGCACAAGGAAATTTTCGAGCAGCCGCGCGCCGTGGCCGACACGCTGGAAGGCGTGCAAGGCGCCGCGCCGGAACTGTTCGAGGCGGTGGCCCGCTTTGCGCCGGGCGAGGGCGCGCGGACTATTTTCGGCCACGTCAATCAAGTGCTGATCCTGGCTTGCGGCACCAGTTATTACGCCGGCTGCGTGGCGCGCGACTGGCTGGAGGCGCTGGCGCGGCTGCCCGCGAGGGTCGAAATCGCCAGCGAATTCCGCTACCGCTCGCCAGTGCCCGATCCGCAAACGCTGGTGGTGGCCGTCAGTCAAAGCGGCGAAACCGCCGACACGCTGGCCGCGCTGCGTCACGCGCGGCAACTGGACATGCGGCACACCCTGGCCATCTGCAACGTGCCCACCAGCGCCCTGGTGCGCGAATGCAAGCTGGCCTACCTCACGCGCGCCGGCGCGGAAATCGGCGTGGCCAGCACCAAGGCGTTCACCACCCAACTGGTGGGCCTGTTCTTGCTCACGCTGGCGCTGGCGCGCGCGCGCGGGGCGCTTGAGCAAAATGGCGAGGCCAGCTACTTGCGCCAGTTGCGCCACCTGCCCGCCGCGCTGCAAGCGGTGCTGGCGCTGGAGCCGCAAATCATCGGCTGGGCCGAGCAGTTCGCGGGCAAGGAAAACGCGCTGTTTCTGGGCCGGGGGCTGCACTACCCGATTGCGCAGGAAGGCGCGCTCAAGCTCAAGGAAATCAGCTACATCCACGCCGAGGCGTATGCGGCGGGTGAACTCAAACACGGCCCGCTGGCGCTGGTCACGCGCGACATGCCAGTGGTCACCGTCGCTCCCAACGACGCGCTGCTGGAAAAACTCAAAAGTAACATGCAGGAAGTGCGCGCCCGAGGCGGCGTGCTCTACGTGCTCGCCGACACCGACACCCGCATAGCAAGCGCCCCCGGCCTGCACGTCATCCGCATGCCCGAACACTACGGCCTGCTCTCTCCCATCCTGCACGCCGTCCCGCTGCAATTGCTGGCCTACCACACCGCCGTGGCGCGCGGCACCGACGTGGACAAGCCGCGCAACCTGGCGAAGAGCGTGACGGTGGAGTGAGGTTTGCGATCTGTTCCTGAACGGACATAAACATCCAGCGCTGCCACACGTTCTGATACTATTTTGATAGCACTATGCCAAATTATGGCATGTATTTCCGATAAAAAACAGTTGAAAATACATATAGTTAGCTGGTATGCAGCTATCAATCATGGAATTTCAACTTCTTCAGGCGTCGTTCCCAATCGACGGTTTCATCAACGTTGAAATGCCCGGCCCAACGGTGGGCGGCCTGCCCCCTGCTTGCCGCGACCCGCCACGCCCTCGTGTATAGTTAGCTAACTTAGCTTAGCTAATAAGGTGTATGCAAATGCAAGTCACAGTTCATGCTGCAAAAAGCGGTCTCTCGAAACTGATAGAGGCGGTTTTGTTAGGCGAGGAAGTAATCATTGCCAAAGGCAAGCAGCCCGTGGTGAAGATCGTTCCCGTTGCCCGCGGCGGCCTCAAGGTTGGCCTTTTGAAAGGAAAGCTCAAAGGAGCGGGGCCGGATTTCTTTGAGCCGATGCCCGCCGATGAACTGGCGCTTTGGGAAGGCGCTCATTGATGAGGCACATTCTGCTGGACACCCACGCCTGGGTGTGGTCGCTGACAGGCGATGCGCGGCTTTCCATCCCCGCGGCTGCCGCGATGAAGCAGGCCGAAGCGGTTTTCGTGAGCGCCATCAGCCTGTTTGAAATCGGCCAGAAAGTGCGCCTTGGCAAATGGCCGGAAATGGAGCCGTTTCTGGATCGGCTGGTTGCTCTGGCCGATGAGCAGGGCGTGCGGCTGGTGGAACTGTCGCCGCAAGCAAGCCTGCTGGCCGCTGCGCTGCAATGGCAACACCGCGATCCATTCGACCGGATCATCGGCGCAACGGCTATCACGCGCGGGTTAGCGCTGGTCTCGGCAGATCCGGCTTTCGACGGTCTGGCCCATGTCCCCAGATGGCCGGGCCGCCTCTGGTGAGGCCCATGGGCTTGGATCTATCAAATCAATCATTCGCTGCAATGACGCGGAAGGAATGCGCCGGCAGCGATTTGTGTCATGCCCTTGGGCGAAAACTTTTGTGCTTCCACATTCGTAGCTGCCAGCCAAGACCTAACTTGGACTAAAGCCGTTTTTTCTGTGTAAACGCTGCGTCCGCGGCGGCACGTAGAATCAGCCGTTTTGCAGCGCCGCCGGTCATGCTTACCTTCCAGCAACTCATTCTCAAGCTCCAGCAATACTGGGCCGATCAGGGCTGCGCGCTGTTGCAGCCGTATGACATGGAAGTCGGCGCGGGCACGTCGCACACGGCCACTTTTTTGCGCGCCATCGGCCCGGAGCCGTGGAAGGCCGCTTATGTGCAACCCAGCCGCCGGCCCAAGGACGGGCGCTACGGCCAGAACCCGAACCGCTTGCAGCATTACTACCAGTACCAGGTGGTGCTCAAACCCGCGCCGGACAACATTCTGGATTTGTACCTCGGATCGCTTCAGGCGCTGGGGTTCGATCTGAAGAAGAATGACATCCGCTTCGTCGAGGACGATTGGGAAAACCCCACACTGGGCGCCTGGGGGCTGGGCTGGGAGGTCTGGCTCAACGGCATGGAGGTGACGCAGTTCACCTACTTTCAGCAGGTGGGCGGCATCGACTGCCGGCCCATCACCGGCGAGATCACCTACGGGCTGGAGCGGCTGGCGATGTATCTGCAAGGCGTGGACAACGTGTTCGATCTGACGTGGACGCAGGGCGCGCCGTCGCCGGGCCGCTCCCAAGATGGCGCAGCCCCCTCCAGGGGCAGCGCACCACGCGCAGCGGGGGAGCGTGGGGGCAAATTGCTTTACGGCGACGTGTACCTGCAAAACGAGCAGGAGCAGTCGGCCTACAACTTCGAGCACAGCGATGCCGAATTTCTTTTTACCGCCTTCAACGCGCACGAAAAACAGGCCCGGCATCTGATGCAAGCGCAGCTTGCGCTGCCCGCCTACGAGCAGGTGCTCAAGGCCGCGCATACGTTCAACCTGCTGGATGCGCGCGGCGCGATCAGCGTGACCGAACGCGCCGCCTACATCGGGCGCATCCGCAATCTGGCGCGCGCGGTGGCGCAAAGTTATTTGGACAGCCGCGAGCGGCTGGGCTTTCCGCTGGCGCCGCGCGAGTGGGTGGCGCAAATTCAGAAGAAGGCCGCCTGAAAGCCATGCCGACCATCATGACCCATGTCGCCATGCCGATCTCGGCTGCGGTGGCGCTAGGCTGGCGGCGCATTCCACGGTGGGCTTTGCTGGCGGGCATGGCGGCGGCGGTTGCGCCGGATCTGGACGCCATCGCCTTCAAGCTCGGCATCGCCTACGGCGGCATGAGCGGGCACCGGGGTTTCACGCACACGCTGCTGTTCGCGCTGCTGCTTGGGCTGGCCGGTTTTGCGTTGGCTCCGCGCTGGAACATGCGGCGCTGGGCGGGCTATGCGTGGATCGCGCTGTGCGCGCTCTCGCATCCGCTGCTGGACATGCTGACCAACGGCGGCGCAGGCATCGCCCTGCTGTGGCCGCTAGACCATGCGCACCGCTTTTTTGCCTGGCGGCCCATCGAGGTATCGCCGATTTCCCTGCGGCGCTTTTTGTCATGGCGCGGCATTCATGTGCTGCGCAGCGAGGCGCTGACGGTATGGGCGCCGCTGATGGCCGCCGCGCTGCTGGTCTGGGCCGCGCGGCATGGGCTGGGCGAGCGGCGCGGCGCTTGATGTTTCCCCCTTCAGTTTTCAATCATGTCCTCTGCCAGTCTGCTCGTTGAACTGTTTGTCGAAGAACTGCCGCCCAAGGTGCTCAACAAACTGGGCCAGGCGTTTGCCGGCCAGTTGTTCGAGCAACTGAAGGCGCAGGGGTTGACGGCGGCCGGCTCGCGCGTCACCCCCTACGCCAGCCCGCGCCGGCTGGCCGCGCACATTACCGACGTCGCGGACCGGGCGGCGAATCAGCCGCTGCGGCACAAGCTGATGCCTGTGAGCGTGGGATTGAACGCGCAGGGCCAGCCCACGCCCGCGCTTGTCAAAAAGCTGCACGCCATCGGCGCGAGCGAAGCGGACGCGCCGCGCCTCAAGCGCGCCCCCGACGGCAAGACCGAGGCGCTGTTTCTGGACACCGTGGCCGCCGGCGCGACGCTGCAAGCCGGCCTGCAAAAGGCGCTGCACGAGGCTATCGCCAAACTGCCCATTCCCAAGGTGATGACCTATCAACTGGAGCAGGGCACGCCCCTGCCGGGCTGGGACAGCGTGCAGTTCGTGCGCCCCGCGCACGGCCTGGTGGCGCTGCATGGCGCGGCGGTGGTGCCCGTCACCGCGCTTGGTTTAACGGCCGGGCGCGCCACGCACGGCCACCGCTTCGAGGCGCAAAGCGATCCCATCACGCTAATGGAGGCCGACAGCTACGCGCCCACGCTGCGCGGGCAGGGCGCCGTGATCGCCAGCTTCGAGGAACGCCGCGCCGCCATTGTTTCACAGTTAAAAACGGCTGCAACACAGGCAGGACAAGGGCTATGCGCTATCGAAGATGAAGCTCTGCTGGATGAAGTGACGGCGCTGGTGGAGCGCCCCAACGTGCTCGTCTGCCGCTTCGAGCCGGAGTTTCTGCAAGTGCCGCAAGAGTGCCTGATTCTCACGATGAAGGCCAACCAGAAATACTTTCCGCTGCTCGATGCGCAAGGCAAACTGACCCACCAGTTCCTCGTCGTCAGCAACATCACGCCTGCCGATCCAGGCGCCGTCATTCAGGGCAACGAGCGCGTGGTGCGCCCGCGCCTGGCCGACGCCAAGTTTTTTTACGATCAGGATCGCAAAAAAACGCTGGCCTCGCGCGTCGCATCGCTGGACAAGGTGGTCTATCACAACCAGCTCGGCACGCAAGGCGAGCGCACCGCGCGCGTGCGCGCCATCGCCCGCGCCATCTCTGAGGAGCTAGGCGTTGCCACGCAGCAAGCCGATCAGGCCGCCATGCTTGCCAAGGCCGACCTGCTGACCGACATGGTCGGCGAATTCCCCGAACTGCAAGGCGTCATGGGCCGCACTTACGCGCTGCACGATGGGCTTCATGAAGCGGTGGCCGACGCCATTGAAGACCATTACAAACCGCGCTTTGCGGGCGACGCATTGCCGCGCGGCCCGGTCGGCGTGGCAGTGGCGCTGGCCGACAAACTGGAAACCCTGGTTGGCATGTTCGGCATCGGCAACCTGCCCACCGGCGAGAAAGACCCTTTCGCGCTGCGCCGGCACGCGCTGGGGGTGATTCGGATGCTGGTGGAAAAGGCGCTGCCGCTCGATTTGCCGCCGCTGCTGCAAGCCGCCGCGCAAGCATTCGGCACGCTGCTGCCCGATGCAGCTCTCAGCAACGCGCAACTGCTGGCCTTCATCGACGAACGGGCGCTCGGCTATCTGCAAGGGCGCGGCTATTCGGCGCAAGAAGCCGAAGCGGTGCTGGCCGCCCACCCGCCGTGGCGCGACCTGCCTAAGGCGCTTGATGCGCTGCGCGCTTTTGCCGCTCTGCCCGAAGCGCCCGCACTAGCGGCGGCCAACAAACGTATCGGCAACATCCTGAAAAAAACCGAGGCGGGGCAGGATGCGCCCGTGCAAGTTGCCCTGTTGCGCGAACCCACCGAAAAGGACCTGTACGCCGCCATGCAGCGCGTGCTGCCGCAAGCCGACGCGCAATTCGCGGCGGGCGGCTACAGCGCCTGCCTGCAAACGCTGGCCGCCTTGCGCACGCCGGTCGATGCCTTCTTCGACAGCGTGCTGGTCAACGCCGAAGACCCCGGCCTGCGCGCCAACCGTCACGGCCTGCTCAGGCAGTTGCATCAGGCCATGAACCGCGTGGCCGATTTGTCAAGGCTGGCGCAGTGATGCGGGTAACTTTCACCCGTCACTCCGGCGCGGGCGCATGGGCACTGACTCATTGATTTTTTATTCATGACATTCGCATCCGTTCGGGCTGCAATGAGTACAACAAAATCAGAACCGTTCCGAGTTAGCGCCTTCGCTGGGATGACGAAGTCTTGTTTTTATCTTGAATGTGAATTGGAATAGAACGTATGTCCGCTGCCGAACCAACCCCGCCGCGCGCCCGTCTCTGGAAATGGGTATTTGCGATTTTCGCGCCGCCGCTGGCCGCCACGGCGTGGTACGTGTGGCTGAAAGTCAAAACCGACGACACGTTGCCGCCCGTCTTCGCGCTTGAAAACGTGCCCGTGTTGGCCAACGATTCCGGGCTGACTTTGTTGTGGTTCTTCCTGTGGCCAGTGCTGGCCGTGCTGGCCGGTATCGCGCTTTTGTTTGGGCTGCGCCGGCGCTTGGGCTGGCCGCGCCTTGGGCTGCCATTGCTGGCGCTGTGGTGGCTGCTGTGCGCGGCGCTGGGCTGGAAGGCGTGGGGCGCGTATGCCGACCGCGCCCAACTCGAACCCGCCCAGGCGGTGTGGGCACAGGTGCTCGGCGTGTACGACAAGGAACCCAGCACGCGCGGCCCCGGCGGCGCGCTGGTGTTCATGCAATCTCCGGCCTGGCCCGGCCCGCGCCGCGCGTTGCTGGAAGGCGCGCCCCCCGGCAGCGTGACGCCGGGCGGCACGCTCGATTTGCGCATAGCGCGCGGCGCGCGCGGCGGCGAGTACGTCACCGCATGGTCGGCGGCAGCCTCCGCGCCCGCCTCCGCCGCGCCGCCTGCTGGCCGATAATCCGGCGCATGAAACTGGTTATCGTCGATCGGGACGGCACTCTCAACTATCGCCGCGAAGGCCACATCCAGACGCCCGAACAGTGGGAGCCGATCCCCGGCGCGCTGGATGCCGTGGCGCGGCTCAACCAGGCGGGCTACCACGTAGTGATCGCGGCCAACCTGTCGGGCCTGGGCCGGGGTCTGTACGACATGGACGCGCTCAACGCGGTGCACGCGCGTATGCACCGCGCGCTGGCGCAGGCTGGCGGGCGCATCGAGGCGGTGTTTTTCTGCCCCCACGCGCCTGACGAGGAGTGCGACTGCCGCCCGCCCGCTCCCGGACTGTTCGAGCAGATCGGCGCGCGCTACAAGGTCGATTTGAACCAGATGCACGCGGTCAGCGACAGCGAAAGCGGCTTGCAGGCTGCCTTTGCTGCCGGCTGTGCGCCGCATCTGGTGCTTACCGGCGCGACGGCTCTGGCGGCGGGCCAGCCGCTGCCGCCCCGGTTTCCGCCGGATACGCAGGTGCATGCCGATCTGGCGGCGTTTGCCGCCGCGTTTCTGACCGGGCAGGAATCGCAGCCGGCCGCGCTTGAGCGCGAGCGGACATGACGCGATAAGCTATAAAATAAGTAGCTGCCAGCCCAGAGTAAACATGGGCTATTGCCTTGAAACACTCTGAAAATGAACCTTCTGCGCTCGCTGCTGCACATGCTGTGGATGTCGGTCACGATCATCCCGATGGCCTTGCTGATGATGCTGCTCGCGCCATTTGCGAGCAGCCGTTTTCTGTACGGAATCGGCGTGAGCTGGCTGCGCCTGGCGGTCGGCGGGGGCAGGGTGCTGTTGGGCATCAGCAACCGCGTGCAGGGGCTGGAGAATCTGCCGCCCGAAGAGGACGGGCCGGCGGTGTTGCTGGTCAAGCACCAGTCCACGTGGGACACCTTCGTCATGCCGCTGTTCGTGCGGCGCCAGTTGGCCTACGTGCTCAAGCGCGAACTGCTGCGCATTCCGTTTTTCGGCTGGGCGCTGGCGCGGGTGGACATGATCCACATCGACCGCAACCGCCGCGCCGAGGCTTTCAGCAAACTGGTGCATCAGGGCGCGCGCATGGTGCGGCAGGGCCGGTGGGTGATTATTTTCCCGGAAGGCACGCGCGTGCCGCGCGGTCAGCGGGGCGTGTACCGCATCGGCGGCGCGCGGCTGGCCGTCGAGTGCGGCGCGCCGGTGATTCCGGTGGCCATCACGTCCGCCCGCTGCTGGCCGCCCAAGGCTTTCATCAAATGCCCTGGCGTGGTCGATATTTCCATCGGCAAGCCCATCGCCAGCGTGGACCGCAAACCCAACGAACTGATGCGCGAGGCGGAAAACTGGATCGAGGCGGAAATGCTGCGCCTCGATCCCGACGCCTATCCCGGTGGGCAGGCTGCGCTTGACGGTTTGCACGCTCCCGAATCCGATACTTGACGCTCATGCAGGACGAAAAATTTTTCGCCCCTACGTTTGGTTCTAAAATTCATAGCTCCATGCCAAGGTGCAGTATATATTTATAAGTTTTTTACATCATAAATACATACAATGCTTTGGCAACCAGCTATCATTTTTGTGATTGCCGTCTTCCTTAGGAAGAATGAGCGCAAGCGATCGAACCCAAACCGCTTTGAACATGCTCCAGTTGGCGCTTGATCTGTTTAACCCCGGCGGCCCAGCGCAGCCCGGTGCGTCCTCCGCCCCGGCGGCCTTCGGCCACCCGCGCGCCAACCGCCGGATCGCTCTGGCTGGCGCTTGCGTGGCCTACGAATTCAGGTGCGGCAGGCGGCGCACCATCGGCTTTGCGGTCGGCCCCGAAGGGCTGACGGTGAGCGCTCCGCGCTGGAGCACGCTGGCCGAAGTGGAAGCCGCGCTGCGCGAAAAAGCGCGCTGGATCGTCGCCAAGCTGGGCCAGGCGCGCGAACGCGCTGACCAGCTGGCGGCGGCGCGCATCCGCTGGCAGGAAGGCGCCGAATTTCACTACCTGGGCGAGCCGGTGCGGCTGGCGCTCGACCCGCGCCGGCGCCCCGGCCCCGCCAGCGCCGCACTGGTGCAAGAACCGGCCCCATCCGGCGCGGCGCAAAGCGCGCTGCACGCAGGTCTGCCACAACAGGCCAGCGAGGCCCAGTTGCGCGAGGCAGTGCAAGCCTGGCTGATGCGGCAGGCACGGCGCCTGTTCACCCAGCGGCTGGATCACTTTGCGCCGCTGCTGGGCGTGCGCTGGCGCCGGCTGGGCCTGTCGTCGGCGGGCACGCGCTGGGGTTCGGCGGGCGCGGACGGCGCCATCCGCCTGAACTGGCGGCTGATCCATTTGCACTCCAGCCTCATCGACTACGTGGTGGTGCATGAACTGGCGCACCTGCGCGAGATGAATCACAGCCCGCGCTTCTGGCAGCACGTGCAGGGCGTGCTGCCCGGCTACGCCGAGCTGCGCGCCCGCTTGCGGCAGCATGGCCAGCGCCTGCCGACCTGGTGAAATCTAGGACGCTAGCAGCGCCGGCACCGGCGCTGCCGCGGGTGCGGTAGGTGCGTCCGCGGCAGTAGTGACAGCGGCAGCGCGCCCATGTACGTGGCGCGCAATTTTTCTGCCCTGGTAGTCGGACACCGGCTCGAATTCCACCGCCTGATTTTCTTCCAGCGCGTCGAAGTCACCGCCCTCGACCATCCCCTCGTGAAAATAATAATTGTCTTCCCGCTCGCCGTTGCCGCCTTCGGGCCGGATGAAACCGAACCTTTTGGTCTGGCCGTTATCGTATTTGCGGTAGATTTTCTCGACGATGCCTTGCTGGCGCACGGACGAAGCGGCGGGAACGCTTTCTCCCGCGCTTTCATCAGCCGGTTTGCCGGTCTCGTTATTTTCGGCGCCGGACTGGTCGGAATAATCTTTTTTACGGACCCGCAAAAAGAAATTGTGATAAACCCTGCCGCCGACCCTGGGCGGCTCGCCGGCGGCATTGGCGCTGTCTTCCGCTGGCGGCGGCAGCGGCGCCGCTGGCGGTTCATAAGATTCCGCCGCTTTCGGCCAGGCGAAGATGCCGTTGACCAGCGGATCGTTCTTGCGGTCGCGCGCGCCGATGATGTCGGACATCATCACCGGGTAATTCACCCGGTCGATCAGCGCCTGCGACGCGCGGATGTACTTGGTGCGCCCGTCGTGCTGGTATTGCAGATCCCAGGCCAGCAGCATGACGCGCGAGCCGATGGTATTGAGCTTGCGCACCAGCGGCACGAAATCGCCGTCGCCCGTCACCAGCACGCACACGTCGTAATGCTTGAGCGCGGCCATCTCGTAGGCTTCCAGCGCCAGCCAGACATCGATGCTTTTTTCTTCCAGCCCGCCGTCGGCGGTCATGCTCAAATGGCGCTGGTACATCGTCACGTCGGCGCGCAGCAGCATGTCTTCCAGTACGCGGTCGCCATACAGCCGGTCGCGCTCGAAGGCCTGCTGCGCCGTCAGGCGGCCGCGAAAATACGAGGCATCCACGATCTGGCAGCGGCGCTTGTCCACCGCTTCGGCTTTCGCCACCTCATCGACGATGAATTCGTGAAAGCCCGGAATATAAATCCTGGCCTTGCGCTCGTCGTTGTGGAAATAGTAATTCGATAAATTGGTGAAGTAGTGGCCGTCATAGAAAATAGCGATACGGCAGATATCTTGTTTCATGATGTAATTTCCTTTACCTTGAACGGTGTTAATGATGGATTAAAGACCACGCGGCGCGGTACGGGTTTTCCGTAAACTGCGCGGTCGCGGCTGTGGCTCCGTCCAACTGCGAGCCAAGCAGCGCCTAGGCATTATAAGGGAAACCTCCGGAATCCGCCGAGGTTGTCTTAAGATGGCCGGAACATGAGCCAGCAGCCCCTCATCGCCCCCGCTGAACGCGATGCCGCGTTCATGGATCGCGCCCTGCAACTGGCTTTTGACGCGCGCGCGCATTGCCCGCCCAATCCGGCGGTGGGTTGCGTTATCACCGATGACCGCGGCAACGTGCTAGGCCAAGGACGCACGCAGGCGGCGGGCCAGGCGCACGCGGAAATCATGGCGCTGCGCGACGCCGCCGCGCACGGGCGCGACGTGCGCGGCGCCACGGTGTACGTCACGCTCGAACCCTGCGCGCACCAGGGCCGCACCGGGCCGTGTTGCGAGGCGCTGATGGCCGCCGGTGCGGGGCGCGTGGTGGCTGCCATTGAAGACCCCAACCCGCGCGTGGCCGGGCAGGGTTTGGCTCGCCTGCGCGGCGCGGGCGTGGCGGTCAATGTGGGCTTGCGCGCGCCGCAGGCGCGCGAGATGAATCTGGGTTTTTTCAGCCGCATGGTGCGCGGCACGCCCTGGGTGCGGCTGAAAATTGCCTGCTCGCTCGACGGGCGCACCGCGCTGCCCGGCGGCGCCAGCCGCTGGATCACATGCGAAGCCGCCCGCGCCGACGGCCACGCCTGGCGCGAGCGCGCCGGCGCGGTGCTCACCGGCATCGGCACCGTGCTGGCCGACGATCCGCTGCTCAACGTGCGCCTGCCGCAAACCGTGAGCCGCCAGCCCGATCTGGTGGTGACCGACAGCCGCCTGCAACTTCCGCCCGCTGCCCGGCTGTGGACCGTGCCGCAACGCCGGATTCTGGTTTACACCGCCTGCGACGATGCCGCCCGCCAGCAGGCGCTGACAGCGCGCGGGGCCACGGTAGTGTGCCTGCCCGATCCCGCCGGTAAGGTCGCGCTGGCCGCCATGTTGCAAGACCTGGCCCGGCGCGAAATCAACGAACTGCACGTCGAAGCCGGCGCGCGCCTGAACGGCGCGCTGCTGCGCGCCGGCCTCGTGGACGAATTGCTCATCTACCAAGCCCCGCGCTTGCTGGGCGAAGGCGCTGGCATGGCCGCGCTCGGAACCTTTGAACAACTGGCGCAAGCGCCCGAATTTCAATGGCATGCGGTCGAGCGTATTGGCGAAGATCTGCGCCTGCTGGCCCGCCTGCCGGAGCGAGAAAGAAAACTACAAATTTAATAGCTTCATACAAAAGTATTGTATGATTTTTTTGATATAAAACATCATAATGTTATGCAATACAATGGAGATATGCTATGAATTTTATATTTTTCTTCTCGCACGCACAGCTTTCCTTTCGCCATTAGCGCCGCACTTGCAGCGCGTCGGGGTTGACGATGTGGGTGGGGGCGCCGTGCAGGAAATTGACCACGTTGTCGAACGCGGCGCCGAAGTACAGCTCGTAATTGTCCTGCTCGACGTAGCCGATGTGCGGGGTGCATACGCAGTTTTCTAGCCGCAGCAGGGCGTGGCCTTGCAGGATGGGTTCGCTTTCGAAAACATCGACCGCGGCCATGCCGGGGCGGCCGCGATTGAGGGCGCCGACCAGCGCGTCCGGCTGGAGCAGCTCGGCGCGCGAGGTGTTGACCAGCAGGGCGGTGGGTTTCATGCGGGCCAGGTCCGCAGGGCCGATGATGCCGCGCGTGGCATCCACCAGACGCAGGTGCAGGCTCAGCACGTCGGCCTGCTCGAACAGCGTCTCGCGGCTGGGGGCGGCGGCGTAGCCGTCGGCAACGGCGCGCTCGCACGAGGGCTGGCTGCCCCAGACCAGCACCTTCATGCCGAAAGCGCGGCCATAGCCGGCCACGAGTTGGCCGATCTTGCCGTAGCCCCAGATGCCGAGCGTGCGCCCGCGCAGCACGTGGCCCAGGCCGAAGTTGGGCGGCATGACCGCCGCTTTCATGCCCGATTGCTGCCATGCGCCATGCTTGAGGTTGCCGATGTACTGCGGCAGCCGGCGCGCCGCGGCCATGATGAGCGCCCAGGTGAGTTCGGCTGGGGCCACAGGGGAGCCGACGCCTTCGGCCACCGCGATGCCGTGCTCGGTGCAGGCTTCCAGATCGATGTGACAGCCGACCCGGCCGGTCTGCGAAATCATTTTGAGGCGGGGCAGTTTTTCGACGAGCTGGCGGGTGATGGGTGTGCGTTCGCAGATGAGCACGATCACGTCGGCGTCGCGCAGGCGCATGGACAACTGGCCCAGGCCCTTGACGGTGTTGGTATAGACCTTGGCCTGATAATCGTCCAGCCTGGCCGCGCAGGCCAGCTTGCGCACGGCGTCCTGATAGTCGTCGAGGATCACGATGTTCATGGCCCGCATTGTGCCCTTGGCGCACATGGGGGCTGAACACCGCTACATCATCATGCCGCTGCGGATCAGGCCCACGGCCAGCCCTTCGATGGTGAACGGCTCGCCCGGATCGACCACGATGGTGGGGTAGTCGGGGTTTTCGGCGTGCAGCTCGATCCGGTTGCCGTGCCGGTGAAAGCGCTTGACCGTGACGTCATCGCCGATGCGCGCCACCACGATCTGGCCGTTGCGCGCCTCGCGCACGGAGTGCACGGCCAGCAGATCGCCGTCCATGATGCCGGCGCCCTGCATCGACATGCCGCGCACCCGCAGCAGGTAATCGGGCCGGGGGTGGAACAGGCCAGCCTCGACGTGCCAGGTTTGATCGACGTGCTCTTGCGCCAGGATGGGCGAGCCGGCGGCCACGCGGCCAATCAACGGCAACGCCAGTTGCGCCATGCCCGGCAGTGTCAGACTGAAGGTATCGCGCAGGCCGGCTGCCGCGCGCGCCGCGCCCTTCAGGCGAATGCCGCGCGAGGCGCCGCTGACCAGCTCGATCACGCCCTTGCGCGCCAGCGCCTGCAAATGCTCCTCGGCGGCGTTGGCCGATTTGAAACCCAGTTGCGCCGCCAGTTCGGCGCGCGTGGGCGGCGCTCCCGTGCGGGCAATGGCGCGCTGCACCAGTTGCAGCACCTGCTGCTGGCGGGCCGTGAGTCGGGGGATGTCTTGCATGGCGGTGAAACTGTATTGAATCACAGGTACTGTAATTTTACACAGTTTGATCCGGGGCGCAAGATGGTGGAGCGTTTGGCGTTTCGATCAATACAATGTCAGAAAGTATCGCCTGATTTCCAACCTTCCAACTCTGGAGCCATCCATGTCTCACACTCAAGTCCGCGTGCGCGTGCGCAACAAGCACCAGATTACCTTGCCGGCGTCGGTCGTGCGCGCCGCCAGCATTGGCGTGAATGACGTGCTGGACGTAAGCTGCAAGGACGGCGTCATCACCTTGCTCACGCAACGCATGGCGGAGAAAAAACGTCCCTCCCTGATGGATCTGGCGGGCAGTCTCAAGGACAGTGGGTATTGGCGCAATGCCGAGGAAATCCATGCCTACATTGCGGGCGAACGCAAATCATGGGAACGCCCATGGGATCGCTAGAGAATACACTTGCCGCCCTGCGGGGGCACAGTGTCTATTTCGACACCAACGTGTTCATCTACTTCTTGAAGCGCGACAAAGGCTACTTTGAGAAGTGTCTGCCGTTTTTTCAGGCGGTGGAAGAAGGCTTGATTACGGGAGTTTCGGGCGATTTGGCAATTGCCGAGCTGCTCGTCAAGCCGATAAGCGACAACGACATCATTGGCGCGGAAAAGATACGGGCGCTCTTCGACGGCCAAGGGCGCTTCCGCGCTCTTGCACACGACCGGAGCACGCTGGAATTGGCGGCCCACATCCGCGCCGCGCAAAAACTCCCCATGATCGACGCCATTCATCTGGCAACTGCCATCAAGGCCGGGTGCGGCTACATCATTACCAACGATGAGCAGGTCGCCAGGCGCGCCAAGGGGATCGAGGTGATCCGGCTGGAGTCGTAAAGCTATTGTTTTGATAGCGCGACAGCGTTCTGCCAAAAGGCGCGGCAGTCCAGATATTCCCTTTTGTTGTTCTCCGGGCTGGTGGCTGTCTGGTACAGGTGGCAGCTATCCATATATTGCCTTCTGCTGCACTGGATCGTGGTGACATCAAAGCTGTAATACCCACGAGTGTCAACTTTGCCAGAAACAGGTAACAGGCCGTCCGTGCCGCGAATGCGGATATGAAGAAAAAAAGGCTCGCGCCCGTCGCCCCAGCAGTTTTCGGCGATCATGAACCACGGAATCAGCGGCTGGCCAGCAAAAGTCAGGCCCAGTCGGGAAATCGACACGGCAGGCTGATTGCTGGCGTGCCCACGCCAACCCGCCCACGTGGGCCAAAGCCCCAACAGTCCTCCCAAAAGACCCAGCACCAACGGGAACCGGTAGAAACCGCCTGCCCTGCCCAACACGATTAGCTTGGAGAGCGCCCAGAAGAACAGCAGCACACAGGCTACGCCAATCACTGAGCGCACCACCAGTTTGGGCAGCGACCAAGCGATATCGCGCGGTGTGTCAAGCTGTGCGGCAGAAGGCAACACGGCGGGATGGAAGGAAGAAGGTCAGTCCTTCAACGCCGCCAGCGCGCGCTCGGTGATCTGCTCCACCGTGCCCGTTCCGCGGATGGCGCGGTACCTGGGCGCGGCTATGGGGTCGGCCTTGGCCCAGGCGCTGTAGTAATCGACCAGCGGACGCGTTTGCTGGCTGTAAACCTCCAGGCGCTTGCGCACGGTTTCTTCCTTGTCGTCGTCGCGCTGCACCAGCGGCTCGCCGGTCACATCGTCCTTGCCCGCCACCTTGGGCGGGTTGAATTTGACGTGATACGTGCGGCCCGACGCAAGGTGGCTGCGGCGTCCGCTCATGCGCTCGATGATGGCGTCAAAGGGCACGTCGATTTCCAGCACGCAGTCGAGCTTGACGCCCGCCGTCTTCATCGCCTCGGCCTGCGGGATGGTGCGCGGAAAGCCGTCGAACAAAAAGCCCTGCGCGCAATCGGGCTGCGCGATGCGTTCCTTGACCAGGTTGATGATGAGTTCGTCGCTTACCAGTCCGCCCGACTCCATCACGCTCTTGGCTTGCAGGCCCAGGGGCGTACCGGCCTTGACGGCGGCGCGCAGCATGTCGCCGGTGGAAATTTGCGGAATGCCGTACTTGCGGCAGATGAAGGCCGCCTGCGTGCCCTTGCCGGCGCCGGGGGCGCCCAGAAGAATGAGTTTCATGTGGCTCCTCATGAGTATGAGTAGGAATGCAATCGAGAATATACCGGTTCCCGAAAATTCTCATACTTTGCCGTCTTCGCCTTGCCGTACTGCTCATATAGCCAATCCTCCAAATAATTAGACGTTGCGATCATCTCATCGAGCGCGCCGCCGACCTTGCGCCAGCGGCCCTTGAGATTGGCCCCGAGTTTCTCAATTGGGTTGAGATCAGAACTGTAGGGCCGCAACAAGTACAGCAGTTGACAGCCAGCGCGCTCCACCAAGCGGCACGTGTGCTCTGACTTGTGAAAGCTGGCGTTGTCCAGCACCATGGTGCTGCCGCTGGCCCATTGCGGCAGCAGCATG
>JAIRVJ010000011.1 GCA_031253955.1 Burkholderiaceae bacterium
GCTTGGTGGAGCGCGCTGGCTGTCAACTGCTGTACTTGTTGCGGCCCTACAGTTCTGATCTCAACCCAATTGAGAAACTCGGGGCCAATCTCAAGGGCCGCTGGCGCAAGGTCGGTGGCACGCTTGAGGAGATGATCGTGGGGTCCGATTATTTGTTGGATTGACTATATACACGATGGCGCGCGAGACGGCAAAAACCCTGGCCGCCTCAACCTTGCTGGCGCCCCCGGCAATGTAGGCCAGTACGCGCCGTTTCAAATCGGTGCTGTAGGCCATGACGATCTCCTGGTTGAACATGGCGTATGGTTTATGTCTAATTTATTGAGGAATCAACTATATGATCTGCAAAACGCTCAGCAAAGACCGCGCACCAGTCTGATCGGCGGCTATCGTGAGCACAAACTCATGGTCCCCATGCTCTTTGAAGGCGCCTGCAATACTGAAGTGTTCAACCAGTGGCTGGAGCACATGCTGCTGCCGCAATTGGCTAGCGGCAGTGTGCTTGTGCTGGATAACGCCAGCTTTCACCAATCACAGCCAACGCGCCGCTTGAGGAGATGATCGTGAGGTTAGAGAATTGACTATATTGAACAAAACCGTTCCAGGTCATTGGAGGGCCGCGGCGGTGCAGGATTTTTTGTCCAGGTCGGGGCGGCAGGTGCGCAGGCGGCCGGTGTTGGCGATGATGATGCGCCGCGTTTGCGCTTCCGCCTGACTCGCGCTTACGTCGTTGCGGGCCAGGCTGAGAGTGAGCGCGTCAAAGCCCCCAATTTTGGTTTTAGCGTAGCCGGAGCCATCGTAGGCGATGTAGGGGGCGCTGCCCGCTGCCGTGCCAGTGCCGGTTACGGCGAGCCAGGCGGGGAAGGCGGGCAGCGTCAATATGACTTCGTCGATGCCGGGGGTGAAGGCTTGGTCCAGGTTCTTGTCGATGAACACGGTCACGCCGCTGAACCAGTGATCGCCGTCGGCAGGCACGGCGTAGGCGTAGGCGCCGCGTTTCATGGCTTCGCCGCGCGCGGCATTGATGGCCGCCACCAGCACATTGGTGGCGGAGACGAGTTCGGAGTTGCGCCTCATGTTGACGAAGCTGGGCGCGGCCACCGTCAGCAGGATGGCGGCGATAGCGACGGTCGCCAGCAGTTCGATGGCGGTGAAGCCGCGCGCCTTCTGCCCAACCCTCTCCGGCAAGCGGGAGAGGGAGAAAAACCGCGCGAAAACCGCTCTCATGGCCAGCACAGACTGGCGTTGGACGAAGCCGCCGCGCCAGTGCAGCTTTTGGCGCCGGTGCTGGTCAGCGCGAGGTCGCCCGCTTGCGGGTCGGGTTGCAACGGAGTTGCCACGGCTTGGATGCAGATTTTGAGGTCGGGGTTGCCGGGACATGGCCGGGCCGAGAGCCAGTAGGATGCCGCGCCTTCTCCGGCCTGGATGATGAAGGGCACGGCGCTGGGGGTGGTAACACCGTTAGCGTTGGTGAAGCTCCGGTAGGTGTTGTTCTGGGTCATGAAGCGTTCCTGCTCTTGCAGCAGCTCGGTCAGGGCGGCGCGAGCCTGGGCGCGGCGGCCCTTGAGCACGGCGTCGCGGTAGGACGGATAGGCGATGGCGGCGAGGATGGCGATGGCGGCCAGCACGATCATCAGCTCGATCAGGGTGAAGCCGGTTTGTTTCCAAGTCATCCCCTCGCACGCTTGCGGGAGAGGGGCAGGGAATGCAACGTTTCTTTCGTGGCCCATTGCGCGCGCAAGCGCCACCCGTCCTTCGGGCCGGCCCTCTCCCCAGCCCTCTCCCACAAGTGGGAGAGGGAGAAAAACCGGAATTTGCGTCATCGGTTCTTCAGTTCCAGATAGTTGTTGATCTGGCGCCAGCTCAGGCGGCCCACGGGGAACGACTCGGCGGCAATCTGCCGGGCGCCGATGCCTTGCGCGCCTTGCTGAATCAGCACGGTGGGGCGCGTGCGCAGCGCGCGGGCGGTGCTGTCGGGCGCGGAGGTGACGGTCTGCGCGTCGTTGAAGGCGATCATGGGCGCGCCCATGATGCCGACGCGGGAGTTTTGAATCAGACCTGTGCCGGTCATGAAATCGACGTAGTAGCTCGTGCCCGAACCGCCGCCGGGCGCGCACAGCCACGGTTCGGAGGAGGCCGCCGGGATCAGGCTGCTGAACGCCGCTTTGTAGGTGAGGGCGACCCATGCCGCGTCATGCACCACGCGTTCGCCGGAGGCGGGCAGGTCGTAGTACCAGCCGGCGCGCTGGGTCATGTCGCCATCGGTTTTGGGGCGGGCCGTGCCCCAGGCGAAGTTTTCCGGCAGCGCGAGGTTGCCAGCGCCGTCCACGCTCGCGGGCGCGAGCCGCCCGCGCCCGGCGATGCCGGCCATGCCCGGTGTGCCGCTGGTGGCCGCGCCCGATCCGTTGTCGTACAAAACGTAGAACGTCTGGGTCTGTGTCGCGCCGGAATCGGCCGGTTCGAGGTACTTGCCGGTGCCAAAGCCCACGTAATGCGTGCTGGCGTCCGTGCCCTGCAAGATGACCGGAGCCGCCGTGATGGGCTGGATGGCGCCCGCCCGATCCCTGGCGATGTACATCGGATAGGCCGTGCCGCTGGTGAATTTGGAGAGCTTGGCGTCCGTCCAGTTGCTGGCGCCAAAGCGCGTGAAATCCAGCGCCCAGAACTTGCCGTGCAGATCGCCGGCAAAGACGTAAGTGACCGCGCCGGAAGCATTGGTAAAAGCCTCCAGACTGACGATGCCCGGCGCCACGGTGGCTGCCAGCGCGGCATCGAGCGGCAGGGAAATTTTGTAGTAGTTGCCGCCCTGCACCCACGTCTGGCCTGCCGGTTTGTCCAGCGCCAGCAGGAAGATGGCGGGTGCGCCGGTGCGGCTGAAGATGCCGCTTTCGCCCGGCACGTAGCTGTTCACGCCGGCGGGCACCAGGGCAAACCAGCGGTAGACGGGCGTGGCCGCGTTCGGGTCGTTCATCCGCATCTGGACGATGCGGGCCTTGCCCAGCACAAAGCCCATGTCGGGGTCGTCGTACTGGGTGAATTCCCACAGCGCTTTGGATGGAGAAAAGTTCTCCGGGTCGGTCACGTCCAGCGCAAAAACGCCGCGCCCGCCTGCGCCCGTGCCGGCGACCAGCACCGTTTTCCAATCGCCTTCGCTTTCGCCGAACCGGGCGTCGCCGATGACGGGGGTGGCATCCGCGTAGGCCCGGTGCGCAACGGCTGCGCTGCCGTAGCGAGGGTCGGTCAGCGCCGAGAGACGCGGGCCGAGCCAACTGGGGATGTAGGCAAATAGTTCGTCGCCGGTGGCGGCGTCGAAGGCGTGCATCATGCCGTCATTGGCGCCCACGTAAACCGCTGGCGCGCGGCCCGCGTGCGCGGCGGCAAAGCCGGCGTGTCCGCTGGCCGCATCCGGCGCGGGCGCGCCAACGTAGGCTACTCCTGAGTGCGCCACGTCGCCCAGCAAACCGTAGCGGCGCCGGAAAAGAACGCCTTCGTGGGCGTTATCGCCGCGCAAATAATCGACCCGGTCTTGCCAGCGGCCATCGGCGGTTTGGCCGGGAAAGCTGTTCAGGCTGTTTTGCAGACCGGTTTCGATGGCGCTGGCGGTGAATTCCGTGGCCGCTGGGCTGGGCTGGCCGCCGGTGGACGACTTGCCGATCACGATGTTGCGCGCCAGCGTGCGCCGGCCCAATTGCCGCGCCGCCGACCAGACCGGGGCCTGGCCCACGGCGATCTGGTCCGGGCTGGCGGCGTCGGCGCGCAGGACGTAGGCTTGCACGTCGCCGCTCCAGCGCCCAGTGTCGAAAGACGCCTGGTACAGCAGTGCGCCGCCTTGCGTGATGTTGCCGCTGACCGAGGCCGCGCCGGCAATGCCGCGCTGCGCCCAAACGGCGCGGCTGAAGATCGCGTCGAACGCGGCCAGCACGGAGCGAGCGTCGCTCGTCATGACGTAGTTGCGCGGCTCGCCTGCGCGCGCGGGGTCTTGCCACACGCCGCTATTGGGCGCGCCGTCCTGATCCAGGAACGGGTTACCCCAAGTGTTATAGGGCGCGCCGGCATCGCCGGTGGGCTGGCTGCGAAAGCCCCCGTACTTGGCCGCCATGTAAAACTGATTCCAGCCGCGCCGCACGGCAGCGAAGGTTTGCTGTCCCAACTGGTTCACATCGAACAGGAACGAGGTGACGCGCAAACCCGGGCGCTGGGCGGGCGCGTTGCCGCTCCACGCGCTGCCTCGAATGTCATGGGTGTGCGCCCAGTACGCCAAGCCCAGAATGTCGTGCAGGGGAGCAATGCTCCGCGGGTTGTTGGGCGCGCCTGGCACGGTGGCGCTGCTCTGGCTGGTTTCGCCCACGTATGGATTGGGGTGGGGGTTGCCGCCGGTGGTGCGGGCAACGCCTTGACCATCCACGTAACTGACGCTCATTCCCTTCTCGAAGGCTTGCACCACGCGGTTCCATTCCGCAATGTCCGGGATGTTGCCCGCCGGGTCGGCGCTGGCCGGGGTGCGTCGGCGAGAATCGTCGCCGGGCGCGGGTTGGCTGGTGGCGTCGTGATCGTTCACGCCGCCGATCAGCGCGATGTTGCTTTTCACGCAGGCGTAGCTGGCCGTATTGGAGCGGTTGCCGCCGTAGGGGTCGAGACCGCTCCAGTCGGCGAAGATAGGAAAGCCGTCGTGCATGGCGGCGCTCAGGCGGCTCACCGCCGCGGCGCTTGGCGGCAGCCCTTGCAGGTAGCGCAGCGTTTCGTAATACAGCTCACTGGACGGGTCGTTTTGCTTGTAGCGGCCCAGAACAGGCCCGGTCCTGCCATATTTATTGATGTAATTGATGACGCCGCTGATGCCCGGTGTTTGCGTGGTGTCGCCGTCCGGATTGGCCGCGAAAATGCCGGTGTGGGCATCCCATTCGGCCTGCGGGTTGCCGGCAAGCGGCGTGTTTTCTACGCCGTTTTCGTCGTAAGTGCGCTGCCCCGCGTATTTCATCGGCGCACGCAGCACGCCGCCGTAGCGGCCGGGGCTGGCGCACGCGGCGGGGCCTGCGGGATCGTCGCAACTGTCCAGCGCATAGCCGAAGGCGGCCAGCCGCAACTGATCGCCGTATTGCTGAATCACGCCGGTCGGCTTGTAATGACCATTAGGGTATCTGACGCAGTAGGGGCGGCCGGTGTAATAGTCGCGCGTTTCCACGGGGTTGCCGGATGCGTCATCCCCGCACACTTCGACACGAGCGTAAAAAAAGCCGTCGGCACTTATGGCGCCGGCCAGCGCGTACGCATCGCCCTGGCTGCAAGCGCCAACGGGTGCGTTCTGGTTGAACGGCGCGGCGCTGGTGTCCATCCGCCTGGCGCCGAAAAAAATCCGGTTCAAAAAGGTGGCGATCCAAACGCTTGGGGCGCCGCCTGCTGCCCGGATCATCGCCTGGGGAATCGTTCCGCTGTAAGAACCATCGCCGATATCGAGGCGCTTGGCCGGGTTGATGTCGGAATTCCACATGCACTTCGGATCACCACCGGAAGCCGGAGCGCGCTGCAAGACGGTCAGGCCCTCTTCGTCGATGATGCGGTCGCCCCCCGTCAGGGCCAGGCGGAACATGTCGATAGCCGCGCTGCTGGCCCAGTTCAGGAAGTTGCCGCTGAAAGCGTCGCTGCAACGGCGGCCGACGGCAAGGCCGGAAATTCTGAACCGCTTGTAATCGGCGGCGGTCAAGCCC
Source organism: Burkholderiaceae bacterium (assembly GCA_031253955.1). Classification (GTDB taxonomy): domain Bacteria; phylum Pseudomonadota; class Gammaproteobacteria; order Burkholderiales; family Burkholderiaceae_C; genus Ottowia. The sequence continues at coordinate 5,706 of JAIRVJ010000011.1, forward strand.
GCCGCGGGCGTCTCAAAAGGCCGGTCGATGTACGTGTAGCACATCCCGGAGTGGTAGTAGCCCAGATATTCATGGGCCGGGTCGTAGCTGGCGTCCAGATAGGGGGTGGCAGCGCCGTCATAGTCCGGAGCGACGTACTGCGCGCCCGCGGTGGGGTATTCCACCGACAGCGCCAACGCTAGCGCCGGTTTGTCGCTGCCAGGAGCGGCGTACAGCGGAATCGAGGCAATGTCCACGGCCTTGAAACCAGGCGGCCCGCCCTGCCCGGCAACGATGCCGTAACCCCAAAAGCCTGTCAGCAACAGCGCGGCCAGCCAGGCCGGAATTTTGTGCGCGGAGCGTTGTCGCATGATGATGTGATTCGAGCGTTTTGGTTATTTCCCGATGCGATTCATGGCTTCATCTTTTGTCGCCGCCGGCCGCTGTCCCCGTCCAGCTTGCAATGCGCCCTCTGCCGGGCGCGCCAAAAAAAGCCCGGCGCCGGGAACGGCGCCGGGCTTTGACCGGACAGGCGCGGTTTAGGGTCTGCCGGCAGCCGGGAAGGGCCACGAAGCTTGCGGAGCCAGCGCGGTCTGGACGACGGGCGCTTTCTTGACGACGGCTTTCTTGGCCGACGCTTTCTTCGCGGGCGCTTTCTTGGCCGGGGCCGCCTTCTTGGCGGCTACTTTCTTGGCCGGGGCCGCTTTCTTGACGGCGGCTTTCTTAGCCGGAGCCTTTTTCGCCGGGGCCGCCTTCTTGGCCGGTGCGGCTTTCTTTACAGCCACTTTCTTGGCCGGAGCTTTTTTCGCCGCTACTTTCTTGGGGGCGGCTTTTTTGGTTGCAGTTGCCATGGTTTTCTCCTGGATTGAGTTGATATCAACGGGAAAGAAACGCCTCCGCGCGGCTGTTGACGCCGCGCGGCGACGATTCATGGCAATGGAGCGCGAGGTCCCTACCATGAATACGGACGGCAGCACGCGCCCGGCGCGCCATGGGTGCGGCGGCGATTGAGGCGGTGTGTTGCGGATTCATTGAAATGCGGCGTGCGCTCCCGATGGGCAGCGGCTGCTGTGTGGGTGTGGCGTTGCGGTTCAACATAAATGCAATGCTCCGATTATGGGAGCAACGCAGCCGCTTGAAAAGGGGTTTGCGCGTTGTGCCGTGAAATTTGTTGTGTGGCCGCATCGTCTTTGCCGGTGAGGCGCCGGGCGTCGAACGTTTTGCGCGAGAGCTTCTTGCCGCAAACAGCGCCTCGCGCGCCCAACGTTCAACGCTCGGCGCGCATGGATGGAAACATGCCGGCGGGCCAGCTCAACATGCGTTGCAGCAGCAGCCAGTCGAAGCCGGGGCCGGGGTCGCGCTTACGGCCCGGCGCTATGTGCTCGTGCCCGGCGATAGCGCGCACGGGATAGCGCCCGGCCAGCGCGGCGCACAGGCTGGCGAGGGTTTCGTATTGCGGCGCTTCGAAGGCGTCGCCTTCCAGTCCTTCGAGTTCGATGCCAACGGAAAAATCATTGCAGTTGTCGCGCTCTAGGTAGCGCGACGCGCCGGCGTGCCAGGCGCGGTGATCAGCGCTGACGTACTGCCACAGCGCCCCATCGCGGGCTATCAGCCAGTGGACCGAGACTTGCACGCCGCGCAGGGATTGGAACGATGGATGGGCGTCGCAGTCCAGGCTGTTGGTGAAGAGCCGGTGCACCGCGTCGCCGCCATAGCAGCCCGGCGGCAGGCTGATGGAATGCAGCACGATGAGTTCGACCGAAGCGCCGGGTGGACGGGAGCCGCAATTGGACGAGGGCAGCCGGCGCGCGTGCCGGTACCAGCCGTCCGACCAGAGTTGGTCATTGATCTTTTTTTCCTCTGCCCTGCTGCTGTCCCGCAAGCAGGCGAGGGGAATTTCAGCTGGCGCCGGTTTCATCGTCATCGTCGTCGCCGCCGGAAGGATCGTGAATGCCCAACTGCGCCATGCGGTAGCGGATTTGCCGCGCGTTCAGGCCCAGCTTGGCGGCGGCGGCGGTGCGGTTAAAGCCGGTTTCTTCCAGCGCGCGGATCAGGATTTGTTTTTCCTGCCCGGCCAGCCAGGCTTTCAGATCGGAAGGAATCGGGGTGTCGATTGCGGCAGGCGCATCCGGCGGCGACGCGCGCTCGCCCAGGCTGGCCGCGCCATCCGTATCGCCCAGCGCCACGGCGCGGTGCAGCACGTTTTCCAGCTCGCGCACGTTGCCTTCCAGCGGCATTTGCCGGATGGCTTGCAGTTGCACTTCCGACAGATGGTAGCCGGGCGCACCCGATTCGCGGGTGATGCGCTCCAGCAGCGCCTTGCACAACTGGGGCAGGTCTTCCCGGCGCTCGCGCAGGGGCGGCACCACGATTTCGATCACGTTCAGGCGGTAGAACAAATCCTGCCGGAAGCGCCCGGCGTGGATTTCAGCGGCCAGATCCTTATGGGTAGCGCTGACGATGCGCACGTCCACCGGGTTCTCTTGCGTGGCGCCCAGCGGACGCGCCTTGCGCTCTTGAATGGCGCGCAGCAGCTTGGCCTGCATGGCCATGGGCAGATCGCCGATTTCGTCGAGGAACAGGGTGCCGCCCGAGGCCGCCTGGAAAAAGCCGGCGCGATCTTGCGTCGCGCCGGTGTAGGAGCCTTTAAGCGCGCCGAAGAATTCGGCTTCTAGCAAGTTTTCCGGGATCGCGCCGCAGTTGACCGGCACGAACGGGCCGCCGCTGCGATGGCTGCACGCATGAATGGCGCGCGCCGCCAGTTCCTTGCCGGTGCCCGATTCGCCGCGCACCAGTACTGGCGCCATGCTGGTGGCAACCCTGGCGATGCTTTGCTTGACGCGCTGCATGGCGGGCGAATCGCCCACCAGCCGCGCCAGCTCTTCTTGTCCGGCTTGCGGGGCGGGGCCAGGCAAGTTGGCGGCGGGGCGGGGCGCGGCGGTGGCATCTTCTCTGGCGGGCGAGGCGGCGTGCCCTTGCAGAGCGGAAGCGACGACGGCGCGGAACTGCTTGAGATCGACCGGCTTGGTCAGATAGTCGAAGGCGCCGGCCTTGAGCGCCAGCACGGCGTTTTCCGCCGAGCCGTAGGCGGTGATCATGATGCAGCGTTCGGGCCGGTGCCCGGCGGCCACTTCGTGCAGCAGCGCCATGCCATCGCCGTCGGGCAGGCGCATGTCGGTAATCAGCAGGTCGTAATGATTGGCGGCCAGGCACGCGCGCGCTTGCGCCAGCGTGCCGGCGGTCTGCACTTCGTGGCCTGCGCGCAGCAGCGTCAGCTCGTACAGAGTGCGCAGGTCGGCCTCGTCATCGACAACGAGCAGCCGCGCAGCGCGGGCGCCGCCTGAAGTATGGTTTTTTGGATTGGCGCTCATGGCAATGGTCGGGTTCCGGGAGCGGGCATGCGTTGCAGACCGATAAAAAACTCGTTGCCCTCGGCCATGCTGCCGCCTTGGACGCGCTGCGTGCGGGCGTAGGCGATCTCCGCGCCGTGGCGCTGGCAAAGCTCGCGGCAGATGAACAGGCCCAATCCGCTGGAGCGGCTCTCGGAGGAAAAAAATGGCTCGAACAGGTGCCGCCGCACGCTCGGCTCCATGGCTGCGCCATCGCTCCATACCAGCAGCGTGACGTTGCCATGCTCGGCCGCATGGGTGGCCACCTGAATGGCGGCTGGCTGGCCGCTGGCGTAGCGCGCCGCGTTGTCCAGCAGGTTGACCAGCACCCGCCGCAGGTGCTCGGCGTTGAAGCGCACATGCGTGGCCGGGGCGCCCCAGTCGCGCAGCACGCGCCGCGCGGCCTGATCCTGCTGGGCGATCCAGTCGGCGCAAATGATGGCGGCCAGCGCGTCCAGCGCGACGCTCTCGCGCAGCGAGACGCCTTCGGCGGGCGGTTCCACCCGCACGGCTTCGAGCACGTCGTCCACGATGTGGCCCAGGCGCTCGGCGTTCTGGCGCACCATGCCCGTCAATTTTTGATGGATCGGCTGCTGCAAATCTTCCGTCAGCAGGGCGTTGGCCTGACTGATGGCCGCCAGCGGGTTGCGGATTTCGTGCGCCACCGCCGCCGAGATGCGGCCCATGGAGGCCAGTTTTTCGGTGCGCAGGCGCGCCTCCATCTCGCGCAAATCCTGCATGAACATGACGCACAGCGGGCGCGCCAGTCCGCCCGGCGCGGGCGTGCGCTGCGTGCGCACTTGCAGGTGGCTGAACTGACCGTCGGCGTGGCGTAAAGTGATTTCGACGGCGTCCATCGCGCCTTCGGCCAGGGTGCGCCGCGCCAGCAGCGCCAGTTGAAACCAGGCCGGGTTGCCGTCGATGCTGAAGGTGCGCGGCAGGATTTCGTTTTCGTAGCCCAGCATGATGTGCGCCGCCGGGTTGGCTGCCCGCACCACGTGGTCGCTGTCGATCACCAGCACGCCATCGGGCAGGCCCTCGATCACCATGCTGTTGACCACCTCCTGCATCCGCGCCTCGGCGCGGCTGGCGCGCGCGCGCGCTTCCTCGTGCGACAGGCGCGCCGACAGCACGTTGGTCAGCCACGCCAGCGCCAGCAGGCCCGCGCTAACCACGCTCACTTGCGCCAGATCGGGCGCGCCGCCAGTCAGGACGCCATGCCCGAACAGCAGCACGGTCACCAGCGCCGCCGAACCCACGGCTAGCAAGCGCGAGCCGAGCACCGAGGCGATCAGCACCGGCAGCGCGAACAGGGGGGTGTAGTTGATCGCGCCGCGCTGTGTGAGCAGCAGGGCCATGAAAAATGCCATGTCCACGCCCACGGCAACCATCCATTGCCCGCCCAGCAACCGCATACGCCCGCGCGGCTTGATGCGCCAGCGCGCCAGCACGGCGATGACCAGATAGAACGCGCTCAGCCACCATATCCACAAAGGCGTCACGCTGGCGGCAAAACGCAGCGCGCTGTGCAACAGCAGCAGCGCGGCGGCAAACACAGCGCGCGCCGTCATGAAGATGGACCACAGGCGGGCGTAGCCGGGGTCGGCCACGCCGCGTTGCGCAGGGATGGTCGGCGCGAAGTCCGAGGCCGTTTTCATCCTTCCGCCTCGCGCCGGTGCCGGGCGCAGCAATAACTGGCGCGCAGACCGGCCACGGCATCGCACGCCGGCACATGCGTGCCGCAGACGGGGCACGAGAGCATCGGCTGCGGCGGCGAGCCGGGACGCCGCCTGGCCGCTGCGCCCGGCGGCACGATGCGCCGCTCGCGCCGCCATAGCCAGACCACTACCAGCATCAACAGCAGCAGCGCCAGCGGTTTCATGGCGCGCGCCCCAGCACCACTTCAAACACGAAGCGCGAGCCGACATAGCCCAGAAGCAGCAGCGCCGCGCCGATGTAGAGCACGCGCGCCGCGCGCCTGCCGCGCCAGCCCAGCCGCGAGCGCCCGGCCAGCAGCGCCGCGAACACGAGCCACGACAGCGCCGTGAACACGCGCTTGTGATCCCAGCGCCAGCCCGTGTGCAGGCTGCCGTACAACTGCTCGCCGAACACGGCGCCGGCCAGCAGGGTCAGTGTGAGCAGCACGAACCCGGCCCAGACGAAGCGGAACATGAGCCGCTCCAGCGTCAGCAGCGGCAAGCCGGCGGACGGCGTGGCGGCGGCAACGTGGCGCATTTGCCGCTCCGTGCGCGTCATCAGCCAGGCATGGACCACGGCGACGGCGAACATGCCGTAGGCGCCCACACCCAGGGAAGAATGCAGCGGCAGCCACGGCGAAGAAGTGGCCGGCAAGGGCCGGCCCGGAAATACCAGCGCCAGCGCGATGGCCGCGCAGCCAAAGCCCGCCAGCGTCCAACGCATTTTCAGTTGGGGATAGACCTGGCGCTCGATCAGATAGACCGTCACCGCCAGCCAGACCATGACCGACAGCGCCGGCGCCCAGTCAAAACGCGGCACGGCGCTGTAAAACAGGCCCCGGACAATCACCATCCCGTGCAGCGCCCAGGCCAGCAGCAGCACGCGCCGCGCCGCCGTGCCGCCCAGGGCGCGCGCGCCCAGCGCCGGCACCGCGTAGGCCAGCGCCGCGGCGGCGCAAAGCAGCAGGCTGACGGGAGAGGCGCTGTGCAGAAAGGCGCTGTCTAGAATCATGGGATCAAGTTTAGGGCAAAGAAAGCGCCGCCCCGCACGCTCCACGCTTAACGTCTCCTCATGGCCTCCGCACTCACCGACAAACTCTCCAGCCTGGTCAAGAAAATTTCCGGCCAGGCGCGCATCACCGAAAACAACGTGCAGGACATGCTGCGCGAAGTGCGCATGGCCCTGCTCGAAGCGGACGTGGCGCTGCCCGTGGTGCGCGACTTCATCGCCCGCGTCAAGGATCAGGCGCTGGGGCAGGAAGTGCTGGGCAGCCTCAAACCCGGCCAGGCGCTGGTGGGCATCGT
>JAIRVJ010000157.1 GCA_031253955.1 Burkholderiaceae bacterium
GCTTTTTCGTCGCTTCGCTCAATCGCTTTTGCACCATGTCGATCTTCTCCAAAAACAAGCCTGAAGACATAACGCATGAAGAGCACAATGGTTGTCATGTTTTTAGAGAAGATCAATAAGCACTGGCAAGTGTTGGGGTTCGCCTGCGGCTCACCCCAACCTAAACACTAAACACTAAACACTAAACACTCAGCGCCGTCAATCCCAGCAGCGCCTGCCGCTCGCGGGCGATGGCCAGCAGGCCGTCGAAGATCAGACTGTCCACCAGTTCGAACGGGCGCGTCATGGCCGGCAGCATTTTCCAGCCGGCCCCGCCGGTCATCAGGCACAGCGGCTCGGCGTGGCAGTGGGCGCGCAGGTTCTGGTACATGCGCTCGCAGGCACCGGCGATGGCGTAGGTGCCGCCGCTGGTCAGGCCGTCGCTGGTGTTGGCGGGAAAGGGGCACACCTCGCCGGTGGGCACGTGCAAGCCGGCGGTGCCTGCTTCGAGCGCGCGCAGCATCATGCCGTGGCCGGGCAGGATCAGGCCGCCCAGAAAGCGCCCTTCGGCGCTCACTGCTTCCACCGTCACCGCCGTGCCCACCATCACCAGCAGCAGGGGGCGCGCCGGGCCGCGCGCCAGCAGCAGGTGGCGCGCGCCGATCATGGCGACCCAGCGGTCGGCGCCCAGCCGTGCGGGGTATTGGTAGCCGTTGACCAAGCCCGCCTCGCGCTCGGCGGCGACCACCCAGCGCGGCTCCACGTCCCAGAGTTCCATCTGCTCGTGCACGCGGTGATTGATGGCCGGGTTGGCCACGCTGCAACCGAGCATGCAGCGCGGCGGCGGCAAAGCGGCCCACGCGCCTTCGGCCAGGTGGTCGATCTGCTCCAGGAATTCGGCTCCTTGCGCCAGCGCCCGCGCGCCTGGCGCGGCGCGGTCGTACAGCGTCCACTTCAACCGCGTGTTGCCGACATCGACGGCCAGAAAATTCATGGCGGCGATCATAGCGTCGCGCGTTTTTGTTCGTTGACTATTTATTTAATAGCTTGTTGCCTATGTATATTATGTGTTTAACCTTATAAAATGCTATAAAATTTAGGATAAACATTGGTAACAAGCTATCAATTCAGATGCGCATCGAAAAAACCATGAAACCCGGACCAGACGCCTGCGCTCCGGTCTCGGCATAATTTGGTGGCTGAGAATCGACTCGGCCATCCACCCACCGGAGACCCAAGCATGGGCAGCAAGGAAACCGACAGCGGCGAGCGCCAAGCTGCGTCCGATTTATCGCGCTGGCAAGTGCCGGCGGGCGGCAAGGGGTTCACGCTGGCGCAGTGCGACCCATCCGCCCAGCCCCTGACGTACCCGACCAAGGCGCAGACCAAAGCACAGGTGACCGAACTGGCCAGCGAAATCGACCGCTTGCAAAACCTCTTTTACGCCGACGGGCGCTTCGCCCTGCTGGTGGTGTTGCAGGGCATGGACGCGGCGGGCAAGGACGGCACGGTGCGCGCCGTGTTCAAGGAAACCAGCCCGCTGGGCGTGCGCGCCGTGAGCTGGAAGGCGCCCAGCGACGTGGAGCGCGCGCACGACTATCTGTGGCGCATCCACCAGCAAATGCCGCGCAAGGGCGAGTTCATGCTGTTCAACCGCAGCCATTACGAGGACGTGCTGGTGCCGGCGGTGGGCGGCGCGCTCAGCCCCGCCGCGGCCCGGCAGCGCCTGCGGCAGATCAACGACTTCGAGCGCATGTTGAGCGAAAACGGCACGGTGATTCTCAAGTTCATGTTGCACATCAGCGCCCAGGAGCAGCGCCGCCGTCTGCAAGCGCGCGTGGACGATCCCGACAAACGCTGGAAATTCGACGCCAGCGATGTGCGGGCGCGCGGACAGTGGGCGGCCTATCAGCGGGTTTACGAAACGCTGCTGCGCGCCACCTCGACCCGGTGGGCGCCCTGGACGGTGGTTCCCGCCGACAGCAAAATTCACCGCAACCTGATAATTGCCACGCTGGTGCGCGACAAGCTCGCGTCCCTCAAGCTGTGCTATCCGCCGGGTGATCCCGAAATCCGGGGGCTGCTCATCCAATAAGCGCCAGCAGCCGCATTCACGCAAAAAAGCCGCTCATGACCGATCTGTCCACTCAATTCAAGCGCCTTGCCAAATACCGCCCGGTTCACAAGGTGCGCCTGGTGACCGCCGCCTCGCTCTTTGACGGGCACGACGCGGCCATCAACATCATGCGCCGCATCCTGCAAGGCATGGGCGCCGAGGTGATCCACCTGGGCCACAACCGCAGCGTGGACGAGGTGGTGACCGCCGCGTTGCAGGAGGACGCGCAGGGTATCGCCGTGAGCAGCTACCAGGGCGGGCACATCGAGTACTTCAAGTACATGGTCGATTTGCTGCGCAGCCGGGGCGGCGCGCATGTGCAGGTGTTCGGCGGCGGCGGCGGCGTGATCGTGCCCGATGAAATCAACGAGCTGCAAGCCTACGGCGTGAGCCGCATCTACAGCCCGGAAGACGGCCAGCGCATGGGCCTGCAAGGGATGATCGGCGAAATCCTGATGCGCTGCGATCAAGACCTGTGCGGCCATGCGCCCAAATCGGTGCAGACCATCCAGGGCCATACCGAGGCCGCCTGGCGCGCGTTGGCGCAGCTCATCACTGCGCTGGAAAACGACAAGGCGAATCCGGCCCTGGTGCATGCGCTGCAAAAGGTTGCCGCTACAAAAAAAATACCTGTCCTGGGCATCACCGGCACCGGCGGAGCGGGCAAGTCCAGCCTGACCGACGAGCTGATCAGCCGCCTGCGCCTGGATCAGGACGACCGCCTGCGCGTGGCCTTGATCTCCATCGACCCCAGCCGGCGCAAGAGCGGCGGCGCGCTGCTGGGCGACCGCATCCGCATGAACGCCATCGGGCCGCGGCAGGGCGGCGCGCGGGTGTACATGCGGTCGCTGGCCACGCGCGACACCGGCAACGAGATCAGCGCCGCGCTGCCCAATGTCATTGCGGCGTGCAAGGCCGCCGGGTTCGATCTGGTAATCGTCGAAACCTCCGGCATCGGCCAGGGCGATGCCGCCATCGCCCCGCTGGTGGACGTGCCCATGTACGTGATGACGCCCGAATACGGCGCGGCCAGCCAGCTTGAAAAAATCGACATGCTCGATTTCGCCGAGTTCGTCGCCGTCAACAAGTTCGACCGCCGGGGCGCGCAAGACGCGCTGCGCGATGTGTGCAAGCAGGTGCAGCGCAACCGGGAACAATTCGCGCGCCCGCCGCAAGAGATGCCGGTCTTCGGCACCATGGCCGCGCGCTTCAACGACGACGGCGTCACGGCGCTCTATCAGGCGCTCAAGGAGCGTCTGGGCGAGCTGGGTTTGCCGCTGCGTGAAGGCCGCCTGCCTAGCGTGAGCGTGCGCCACAGCACGCACCAGCAACCCATCGTGCCGCCGCGGCGCACGCGCTACCTGGCCGAAATCGCCGCCACCGTGCGCGGCTACAAGGCGCGCGCGCGCAGCCAGGCCAAACTGGCGCGCCAGGTGCAGCAGTTGCGCGAAAGCGCCCGGATGCTGGCCGAGGAAAACGCCGCCGGGGATGCCCAAACCGCCCTGCTTGCGCTGGCCGACGCCCGCGCCGCCAAGGTCGATGGCGATGCCGCCAGGCTGATCGCGCAGTGGCCGGCCATGCAGCGCGCCTACGCGGGCGAGGAGTACGTGGTGAAAATCCGCGACCGCGAAATCCGCACCGCGCTCACCACCCGCTCGCTTTCCGGCACCCCCGTGCGCAAAGTGGCGCTGCCCGCCTACGAAGACCACGGCGAACTGCTCAAGTGGCTGATGCTGGAAAACGTGCCCGGCAGCTACCCCTATACCGCCGGCACTTTCGCCTTCAAGCGCGAGGGCGAAGACCCCACCCGCATGTTCGCCGGCGAGGGCGACGCCTTCCGCACCAACCGGCGCTTCAGGCTGCTCTCCGAAGGCATGCCTGCCAAGCGGCTGTCCACCGCGTTCGACTCGGTCACGCTGTACGGCAGCGACCCCGGCCCCCGGCCCGACATCTACGGCAAGATCGGCAACTCCGGCGTGTCAATTGCCACGCTGGACGACCTGAAAGTGCTCTACTCCGGGTTCGACCTGTGCCACCCGGCCACCAGCGTGAGCATGACTATCAACGGCCCCGCGCCGGCGATTCTGGCGATGTTCATGAACACCGCCATCGACCAGAACCTCGACAAATTCAAGACCGACAACGGGCGCGAGCCGACCGACACCGAGGCCGAAAAAATCCGCGCATGGGTGCTAGCCAACGTGCGCGGCACCGTGCAGGCCGACATTCTCAAAGAAGATCAGGGCCAGAACACGTGCCTGTTCAGCACCGAGTTCAGCCTGAAGCTGATGGGCGACATCGCCGAATACTTCGTGCACCACGACGTGCGCAATTTCTATTCGGTGTCGATTTCCGGCTATCACATCGCCGAGGCCGGCGCCAACCCGATCAGCCAACTGGCCTTTACCCTGAGCAACGGTTTCACCTACGTGGAAGCGTACCTGGGGCGCGGCATGCACATCGACGACTTCGCGCCCAACCTGAGCTTTTTCTTCAGCAACGGCATGGACCCGGAATACACCGTGCTGGGCCGCGTGGCGCGGCGCATCTGGGCGGTGGCGATGCACGAACGCTACGGCGCCAGCGAGCGCAGCCAGAAGCTCAAGTACCACGTGCAGACCAGCGGCCGCAGCCTGCACGCGCAGGAAATCCAGTTCAACGACATTCGCACCACCTTGCAGGCGCTCATCGCTATCTACGACAACTGCAACAGCCTGCACACCAACGCTTTCGACGAGGCCATCACCACCCCCACCGAAGACTCGGTGCGCCGCGCCATGGCGATCCAGCTCATCATCAACCGCGAATGGGGGCTGGCGAAAAACGAAAACCCCAACCAGGGCGCCTTCATCATCGACGAACTGACCGAGCTGGTGGAAGAAGCCGTGCTCGCCGAATTCGAGCGCCTCAGCGAGCGCGGCGGCGTGCTCGGCGCCATGGAAACCGGCTACCAGCGCGGCAAGATCCAGGAAGAAAGCATGCATTACGAAATGCTCAAGCACACCGGCGAATACCCCATCATTGGCGTCAACACCTTCCGCCCCCCGCATGGCAGCCCGGCGCAAAGCCACATCGAACTGGCGCGCTCCAGCGAGCAGGAAAAACAATCGCAACTGGCGCGGCTGACCGGCTTTCACCAGCGCCACCAGCAACAAGCCCCGGCCATGCTGCGGCGCTTGCAGCAAACCGCCATCGAAGGCGGCAACGTGTTCGAGGTGCTGATGGACGCCGTGCGCGTATGCTCGCTCGGACAGATCACCGGCGCGCTGTTCGAGGTCGGCGGGCAATACCGGCGCAGTATGTAACACAGCGGGGCGCGCGCACCTACAATACCCTTTCCATCTTTCATGGGGGGCGGATGTCATGAAGTTCTCGTGCAAGTTTGAGGTGGGCGTTTTGTTGTGCGTTCTGGCGGCGCTGCCGGTGCTTGCGCAGACGGCCGGGGAGAGAAGCAGCGCGGCGGAAACGGCCATGGACGCCGCCATGCTCGTGCAGCTGGATAAAGTGCGCGCCGATCCGTCCCTGAACGCCACCGCCATGAAACGCGGTGCCAAACTTGCCGACTTTTGCGCCAACTGCCACGGCGCCAATGGCAACAGCACCTACCCGGACACGCCCAATCTGGCCAGCCAGAACGTGCACTACCTGCTGGTGCAAATGCTCAAGTTCGCCGATGGGCGGCGGCGCAAAGAGTTCAAGGAACGCCTGATCCGCGCCATGAGCGAGAGCGAGCGCATCAGCATGGCGCTGTACTACGCCCGCCAGCCCATTACCACTCAAGTGACCCCCGCCAACCGCCCCCTGCTGGCCCAAGGCAAGCTCTATTACGAAAAAGTGTGCTTCCGCTGCCATGGCGCCGACGGGAACGGCACTGAAACCTACGCGCGCCTGGCAGGCCAGCAAGAGTCCTACGTCACCCTCACGCTGCACCGCTACCGCGAAGACACTGGCGAGCGCATGTCCCCAGAGATGGCTTCTTCCGCCAAGCTGATGGACGACGCCACCATCCGCGCCGTGGCCGCCTACATTGCCTCCATGCCGTAACCTGCGTCAAACCGCGCAGCTGACGCAAGCCGCAGTGGGTTGAAATTTTGCTGCGCTCTTATATTCATAGCTTTCTACCAAGATCACGCAAGTATTTTATGTATGAAAGTGTATAAAATATACGCAAATTAATGGTATACAGCTATTGATTCAGGATACTTATTCGCTACTAACGACTTCAGTTTGGTCTCCGCCGCTTCTTGACTTGAAACAAGAAAGTTTGCAACAAGACATGTTCCCATATAAAATAAATAACGATGCGTCGAGATTTGGATTTGGCATGAAAAAAACACTAACCGCAATCCTGCCGGGTATTTTGTTGTGCGCGCTCTTGGCGCCGCCTGCGTTCGCGCAAACGAGCGTGGTGGAGGACACGCCCCTGATCCGGCAACTGCGCAACGCGCAAGCCGACTACGCCCTGAACCAGGCCGCCGTCAGGCAGGGAGCCAAGCTCGCCACTTTTTGCGCCAATTGCCACGGCGACAACGGCAACAGCACGCACCCGGATACGCCCAACCTGGCCGGCCAAAATCCCATCTATCTGCTGGGGCAAACGCTCAAGTTTGCCGATGGCCGCCGCCGCTACGAGTGGATGGAGGGCCTCATCAAAGCCATGAAGCCGCAAGAAATCATTGCCTCGGCCATGTTCTACGCCCGCCAACCCGTGACGACCAAGATTTCTCCCGCCGGCGCCGCCCTGGTCGCCCAGGGCAAGGTCTATTATGAGAAGGTGTGCTTTCGCTGTCATGGCCCCGATGGGCGCGGCAGCGAAACCTACGCGCGCCTGGCCGGGCAGCAGGAGTCTTACGTCACTCTGACGCTGCACCGCTACCGCGATGGCACCGGCGAGCGCACGGCCCCGGAGATGACCACCTCCACCAAGCTGATGAACGATGAAGACATCCGCGCGGTGGCGGCCTACATCGCATCAATGAAATAGACGTTTCGCGATAGGCGGGCGGCGCCTTGAAAGCCAGGGCGCGGAAACTTATCTGGATTTGCCATAGAGATCGCTGCCGCGCGCGAACCGCACGCCGGCTGCCGCGCATTGTTCGGCGAATGCCGGGCTGGACAGGTAAGCCCATTCCCATTGGCGGGCCGCGCTGATGGGGTCACTCCCCTCTTGCGCGCTCGCGGCCGCCGGGTGACACATCAACACCGCGCCAGCGGGCGCTTGGGTCAGCCAGCCGGCCATGCGGTGCGCGTAGGCCGCCGCGCCGCCCTTGAAATCGTAGATGCCGGTCAGCCACCTTGAATGCGCCAGGCCCTGCGCTGCCGCCAGCGATTGGAGCGCATCGGCCCCCATCCGGGCGATTAGCCAACCCTTGACGCCTGCTTGCCCAGCGGGCGGGCGCGAAACACGCAGCCAGGGCGCTCGCACCCCATAGCGGCGCGCGAGCGACTCGACCAGCGGCTCGCGGATGCCTGCAAACTGCTGCACATGCTGATGCCCGTCCACATGGTCGGGCGGCGCTTGCCAGATGGCCTCGAAAGCGTCGAGTTGGCGCTCAATAGCCGCCCGCGCCGCGGCGCGCTCAAAGCCCCCAAGCAGCGCGCGCCGCATGGCCGCGCCTAGGCTCTGGCCGCAGCCGGCGGCGCGGGCAAAACCGCTGGCGAAGTCCAGATGCAGGCCCACGTCCAGCCGCTCGCGCAACTCGCGCAGCGGCGCGGCGTCTTCGCGCCAGCGCGGAGAAAGCGCCATGACACTGGTGGCCGGCAGCCGCCCGGCCCGCGCCAGTTGGCATACGGCTTCGGATACGCCGCTGCTATGCGCGTAGTCGTCGGCGCACAACACGATGGAGCGCGTGGAATCAGCCAAAGCCGCGCGCCATGAACACCGCCGGCAGCGGAATGAGCGTGCCGATATGCGCGGCCACCATCAGATGCAGGCGCGCGCGCCGTACCTGATCCGCGGCGGGCAGCGTACCGCCGGCCTCCAGCGCGGCACGCCAGCGCGCAATACTGCGCGCCGGCCCCACGGCCAGCCCAACCATCGCCGCCAGCATGAGCAGCTTGATGTGCAGCAGATAGTTGCCCCAATACCACTCCAGGCCCTTGACGCCCCACCAGGTGCGCGCCAGCCCGGTGAGCAGCGTGATCGCCAGGCACGCCAGATACAGCGTGTTCACGCGCGCCAGCCGCCGCAGCGCCGCCGCGTTGAGCCAGTCGCCGCGGCACAGCACCGCCGCGCTGGTGAGAAACACGAACATGGTCAGGATCGCGGAAATGTGCACAAACGCAAGCAGGGCTTCTTCGAGCATGGTAAAGGCAACTGAAGGCAACGCCGGACAAGTCGGTTGCGAAGGGGGAAAGCAGGCCACGCATTGTCCCACCGCGGAAAATCTGCCGCCGCGTCCAATCAGCGGCTAACATTACGTCCAAACCAACGCCGCCATGTCCGAACCCTCATCGCCCATCCCGCCCAAGCCGCAGACCGACATGCGCAGGCTCTCGCTGGCGCAATTGCAGGAACTGGCCAAGCGCGGCAGCCGGCGCGCGCGCATCGAGCTGGAGGCGCGCATGGGTGCACCGCTTTCATCGCTTTCATCGCCCGCGCCGCTGCCGCCGCAAGCCCGCGCAGTCCCGGCGGCGCCCCCCATGCCGCGGCGCGGCGCGCTCGCCGCGATGGATCGCGCGCCACCTCCGCTCCCCGCAACCGCCAGCGACGCGGAAGATCCGCGCATCCGGAAGCTGGAAATGACGGCCCGGCAAGACCGGGAAGACGCACAGTCGCGCGGCCTGCCGCAGCTATTCGGCCTGCTGCTGATGGGCTGGGGCGGCCTGCTCGTATTTGCCGGCCTGGTGATGCTGGCCCACCGGGGTGGCGGCTATTACCTGGCGATGGGCGTGGCCACCCTCGCGGTCGGCTGGCTGCTGCTCAAGGGAAAAATCTGGGCCATCTACCTGCAATCGGCGTCCGCGCTGCTCGCGCTGGCCTGGGCCTGGAGCATGAACCACAGCATCGGGGGTATGCTTGTGCAGGCCGCGGCGGTCTGGGTCATCGCCTGCTGGATGGTCGTGCCCCCCGTGCGCGAGCCGCTGGATTGAGGGCCGGGATTTTAGACTTTTTAGCCGATAGCCAATACCCGTCCTAGGTTAGAAGCTACCAAAAGAGAAGCGAGAACACCACAGACCAGGATGGAGCAAAGCGCAATCCCGGCAACCCCGCTATAAAGCGCGATGGTCCGCAAACCGCGCAAGCGGCTCCCGCGCATGTTCAACGAGGAAACCATGACCGACCGCATCGAGACCCACGGCCTGAAAGTGGCAAGGCCCCTGTACGAATTCGTCAACCAGGAAGTGCTGCGCGATCTGAACATCGCGCCCGCGCCGTTCTGGAACGGTTTGGCGCAAATCGTCGCCGAGCTGGCGCCCAGAAACGCCGCACTGCTGGCCGAGCGCGACCGCTTGCAGGCCGAGCTGGACAAGTGGCACAGCGCCAACCCCGGTCCGATCGCCGACATGAAGGCGTACCGCGCCTTTCTCGAAAGCATCGGCTACCTGCTGCCCGCGCCGGACAAGGTGCAGGTGGACACGCAAGCCATCGACGCCGAGCTGGCCGCGCAGGCCGGCCCGCAACTGGTGGTGCCCATTCTCAACGCGCGCTATGCGCTCAACGCGGCCAATGCGCGCTGGGGGTCGCTCTACGACGCGCTCTATGGCGCCGACGTGATCGCCGAAACGCCGGGGCTGGAAAAAGGCGTGCGCTACAACCCCCGGCGCGGCGCCAAAGTGGTGGAGTGGGCGCGGCACATGCTCGACCGCGTGGCCCCGCTCAAACACGGCTCGCACCTTCATGCCACCGGCTACGCGGTGCGCAAAGGCAAACTGCGCGTGACACTGGCCGGCGGCAAGGAAACCAAGCTGGAAGACCCCGCGCAGTTCACCGGCTATCAGGGCGCGGCGCAGCAGCCGGGCGCGATCTTGCTGGCGCACCACGGGCTGCATGTGGATATCCGCATTGACCCAGGCTCGCCCATCGGCGCGGCGGACGCAGCGGGCGTGGCCGACGTGATGGTGGAAGCGGCGGTCTCCACCATCCTCGATCTGGAAGATTCGGTCGCCGCGGTAGATGCCGAAGACAAAGTGCTCGGCTACCGCAACTGGCTTGGCATGGTGCGCGGCACGCTGACCGACACGTTCGAGAAAAACGGCCAGCCGATGACGCGCGGCCTCAACCCCGACCGCCTGTACACCGCCCCCAATGGCCGCGATGAGGTGCGCCTGCATGGCCGCGCGCTGATGTTCGTGCGCAACGTCGGCCACCTGATGACCAACCCTGCCATCCTCTACCGCGATGCGAGTGGGCATGAGCGGGAAATTCCCGAAGGCATCATGGACGCGGTGATTACCACCGCCATCGGCCTGTACGACCTGCGCCGCATGGGGCGCACGGGCCTGCGCAACTCGCGCGCCGGGTCGATCTACATCGTCAAGCCCAAGATGCACGGCCCGGCGGAAGTGGCCTTTGCCGATGAACTGTTTGGCCGCGCGGAAAAACTGCTGGGCCTTGCGCAAGACACCGTCAAGCTCGGCATCATGGACGAAGAGCGCCGCACCAGCATCAACTTGGCCGCCTGCATCGCGGCGGCGCGCAAGCGCGTGGCCTTCATCAACACCGGCTTTCTGGACCGCACCGGCGACGAAATGCACTCCTGCATGGCCGCCGGCCCGGTCTATCGCAAGGGCGACATGAAGAGCAGCGCCTGGATCGCCGCCTACGAGCAAAACAACGTCGATGTCGGCCTGGCCTGCGGCCTGCGCGGCAAGGCACAAATCGGCAAGGGCATGTGGGCCATGCCCGACCTGATGGCCGACATGCTCCGGCAAAAAATCGCCCACCCCAAGGCCGGCGCCAACACCGCCTGGGTGCCCAGCCCCACCGGCGCCACGCTGCACGCCATGCACTACCACCAGGTGAACGTGGCGGCGCTGCAAAAGCGCATGGAAAAGCAACTCAAAAAAGAAGACTCCGCCGCCCGGCGCGATGCCGCGCTGGCCGGCCTGCTGCAAATCCCGGTCGTCGCCCAGGCCAAGTGGAGCCAGACCGAGCGCCAGCAGGAAATCGACAACAACGCCCAAGGCATCCTGGGCTACGTGGTGCGCTGGGTGGAGCAAGGCGTGGGGTGCTCGAAGGTACCCGACATTCACGGCATCGGCCTGATGGAAGACCGCGCCACGCTGCGCATTTCCAGCCAGCACATGGCCAACTGGCTCAAGTACGGCGTGGTTTCCAAAGCACAAGTGCGCGCCACGTTGCGCCGCATGGCCGCGCTGGTGGACCAACAAAACGCGGGCGATCCGGCCTACCGCCCCATGCACGGACGCGAAGACGCCAGCTGCGCCTTTCAGGCCGCGTGCGATCTGGTCTTTAAAGGCGAAGCGCAACCCAGCGGCTACACCGAGCCGCTGCTGCACGCCTGGCGGCAAAAAGTGAAAGCTGGGGCTTGAAATATTCCTGAAAATATAGCTTCATGCCAAGATGTAGTATGATTTTGAGAATGTTTTACATAGTAAAACATATATTATTTCTTGGCAGTTAGCTATAAATTTTTCAGCTTACTCATGTGGAAAAAAAATGTAGGGGCGAAAAATTTTTCGCCCCTATCGTCCCCGCAACCCGGCATCAAACCTTCGCCTGCCGCTGCTCCCAGCGGCTCTTGCAGGCCACGCAGTGTTGCGTCATGGGTTCGATGCGCAGCCGCTCGAAGGGAATCTGGCAGCCGCACTCCCCGCACAGGCCGTAGGCGCCCTCGTCCATCAGCTCGAACGCGCGGTCGATGCGGCGCAGCTCGGCGCGGTCCAGCTCGGTGAGCGCCTGATCGACCTCGCGGGTCTGGTTGCGCAAGCGCGCCGCTTCGTCCTGCGACACGCTGCCGGCGGTGACTTCAGCCGGGGCGAGATTGGCAAGGTTGCCCTGCATCTGCGCATTCAGTTCGTTCCTGCGCAGCGTGAGCAGGCGTTGCAGTTCTTTCAATTGCGATTCGGTCAATGCTTGTGACATGATTCTTGCTTTCTGGCCTACGGTTCTTGCGCCCGTCCATGACGGTACTGCCCCGCGAGAATACCATCCCGATGACCGCTCCCGACCCCGCCCGCTGCCCGTTGTGCGGCCAGCCCAACGGCTGCGCCATGCAAACGGCCAAAGCCACCGGTCAGCCGCAGCCGCCGTGCTGGTGCGCGCAAGTGCAAATCGACCACGCCACGCTCGCGGCGCTGCCGCCGCAAGCCATAGGACGGGCCTGTCTTTGCCGTGCCTGCGCCACGGGCGCGCGCCGGACTGAGGCCGGATAAGCCGCCCCGGCGCGCAGCGCGCGCGATGCTATAAATGGCCCCCCTCGGCACGCGAAAAATCGCAGCCACAAGGAGCATTGCAAATCATGGCATCGGGCATTCAAAACCTCGAACTGTTCGTGCGCACGGCGCTGGAAAAAGGATTGCCAAAATCCGGTATCGAGCAATCCCTGTTGCAAGCCGGCTGGCCTGCCGATCAGATCAGGAACGCACTCGGCCAGTTTGCCGACATCGCCTTTCCAGTTCCCGTTCCCAAGCCACGCCCCTACCTTTCGGCGCGCGAAGCGTTCCGCTATCTGCTGCTGTTCACCACGTTGTATTTCAGCGCCTACTATCTGGGCAGCCTGCTGTTCAGCTTCGTCGATCTGAATTTTCCTGATCCAGCGATCGATGAATGTTGTTCTTGGCAAACGGTGAAAGATGACATTCGCCTGGCCGCGTCGTTTCTCGTCATCGCCTATCCGGTCTTTTTGTTCATGTCGCGGCGCATCCATCGGGAACTGGCGCACGCCCCGGTCAAGCGCCTGTCGGTCATTCGCCGCTGGCTGACCTATCTGACCCTGTTCATCGCCGCCGGTTTCGTGATCGGCGATCTGGTAACGCTAGTCTATAACGCTCTGGGCGGCGAGTTAACGATCCGCTTCATTCTCAAAGTGCTCATCGTTGGCGTAATCGGCGCAACGGTCTTTGGGTTCTATCTGTGGGATTTGCATGGAGAGGAGCGCGAAGCATGAACCGCTCGACCGTCATGAAAGGGCTGGCTGCGGCAGTTTCCGTGGTTGTCATCGCCTCGCTCGCCGGGGCTGCCTATGTGCTTGGATCGCCGGCGCAGCGGCGGCAGATTCGCCTGGACGAGCGCCGCTTGAAAGACCTTGTGGAGATCGCCGACTCCGTTCAGGGCTACGCCAAGAAGCACGACGCGCTGCCGCAGAATTTTGCGGCGCTCCAAGAAGCCGCGGAAACGGAAGCTGGAAAACGCCGGCCCCCGGCAGATCCCGATACCCGCGCGCCCTACGAATACAAAGTGCTTGATGCGCAGTCCTGGCAACTGTGCGCCGTGTTTTCGTTACCCTCGCCCGATGAGAATGAGAATGACCGAACCTACTACGGGAATTGGCGGCGCGCTCATGACGCTGGAAGGCAGTGCTTCAAATACTCACGCGATAACGATGGTGGCAACGGTGGCAAATACCGCTGACCGGAGCGTTTCTCAACTGACCACCGCCTGCTCCGGCGTACCCATGAAAAATGGATATGTACGGACAGGTGGCGTACAATAGGGTTGATTCCACCGAACCCACCCGCAAGGCAAGCCATGCCAGCCACGCTGCAATATCAGGAAAAACCACGCAACACACGCCTTGAAGCGCGCGTGTCCAGCGGCCAAAAAGATTTCTTCCAGCACGCCGCCGCCTTGACCGGCCGCACCTTGAGCGAACTCGTCATCGACAGCACGCAGGAGACGGCCATGAAAATCGTGCAGGAGCATGAAATCATTCACCTGTCCCGCCAGGAGCAGATCGCTTTCGTGTCGGCTTTACTCGCCCCCGCCAAGCCGGGCGCGCGTTTGCGCAAAGCCGTGCGGGCTTATCGACAGAAAGCGGGGCTGTGATTGGCGCTTGTTCTTGCACCGGAATACGTCGTACCGCTCCAGAAGGCGCATGACCGCCAGTTTTTCGACTGCGGCAATGAGAGCCTGAACCGTTACCTGCGCGAACAGGCGCGGCAGGACGCCGAAAAACGCGCCGCCGCCCCCTTCGTGCTGACGCAGCCGGGCAGCCCTGCCGTGCTGGGTTTTTACACGCTCTCGGCATCGCTTATCCCTGTGCGGGAACTGCCTGAGGAGCTGATGCGGCGCTTGCCACGCTATGCACAGTTGCCGGTCACGCTGCTGGGCCGGCTGGCGGTCGATCAAACAGTCGGCGGGAAAGGCGCCGGGGAATTTCTGCTGACCGATGCGCTGCGCCGCAGCCTGGACGGAGCGCGGCAAATTGCCGCCATGGCCGTGATCGTGGATGCCAAGGACAAGCACGCCGAGAGTTTCTATCGCCATTTCAACTTTCTGCCCTTCCAGCAGACGCCGAGACGCCTTTTTCTGCCGATGGCGCAAATCGCGGCATTGTTTGCGTAGGCGCGCAATAGCATCAACTCGCCACCGCCTTTTCCAGCGCATCCATGAAAATCGCCGCCACGTCGCAGCCGGTCTGATCGCGGATTTCCTGAAAGCAGGTGGGGCTGGTGACGTTG
Source organism: Burkholderiaceae bacterium (assembly GCA_031253955.1). Lineage (GTDB taxonomy): Bacteria > Pseudomonadota > Gammaproteobacteria > Burkholderiales > Burkholderiaceae_C > Ottowia. The sequence goes on from JAIRVJ010000157.1 coordinate 14,681, forward strand.
ATTTCGGTGATGCGGCTGCCGATGATGTCCAGCCCGATCAGCAGCAGCCCGCGCAAGGCCAGCGCGCCGCCGATGGCGCGTGCGGTGGCGCGGTCGGTGTCGGTCAGGGGCTGGGCCACGCCCTTGCCGCCGGCGGCAAGGTTGCCGCGCACCTCGCCGCCCTGCGGAATGCGCGCCAGACAGTAAGGCGCCGGCTCGCCGCCGATAACGAGCACGCGCTTGTCGCCCTGGGCAATCTCCGGCAGGAATTTCTGCGCCATGACGGTGGTGGCGCTGCCTTGGTTGAGCGTTTCGATGATCGCGCCCAGGTTCAGGCCGTCCTCGCGCACGCGGAAGATGCCCATGCCGCCCATGCCGTCCAGCGGTTTCAAGATGATGTCGCGTTGCGCGGCGTGAAAGGCGCGGATGTCTGCCGCGGCGCGCGTAACCAGCGTCGGCGCGGCAAATTGCGGCCATTCCATGATGGCGAGTTTTTCCGGGTGATCGCGCAGCGCGCGCGGGCGGTTGAACACGCGCGCGCCTGCGCGCTCGGCCTGCTCCAGCAGGTGCGTGGCGTAGAGGTATTCGGCGTCGAAGGGCGGATCCTTGCGCATCAGCACGGCGTCGAACTCTTGCAGCGCCGCGCGGCGCGTGGCGGTGACGGCGAACCAATCGTGCGCATCATCCTTGAGCCGCACCTCGCGCACCTGGGCGCAAACCGCGCCGCCGCTTTGCCATGACAGGTGCGCCGGCTCGCACGCGGCCAGCCGGTGGCCGCGCCGCGCGGCCTCGCGCATCATGGCGTAAGTGGTGTCCTTGTAAGTCTTGAAGGATTCCAGCGGATCGGCGACGATGAGCAGGTTCATGGTTCGTTGAGCGTTTGGCGTGTAATTCCAACTCGCGTTCAAGACAGAAAAATACCTCGCCATTCCCGCGAAAGCGGGAATGACGATTTCCTATATCTCCACCTTGCTGCCCAGTTCCACCACCGCGTTGCTGGGCAGGTGCAGGAATTCGGCGACGGTGGTGGCATTGTGGTGCATCTGCGCGAACAGGACCATAAGCTGGCGAACCCCAGCGGCGGGGACGTGGCGAGCGTAACCCAGCAGGGCCGCCTTGCAAACGTTGGGGTTCGCTTCGGTTCGCCCCAACCTATGGCCCTGTGGGCGCAAGCATCACCAAGAACCCAAAACGCTGACCAGGCAGTGCCGGAACACAGGGCGATCGCATCTAAATTCCATTCAAATCAACCCGTTGGATTTCGACGCGACGGGTGCCTTCGTAGGGGCGAAAAATCTTTCGCCCTGCGGCGTTTCCTTGCCAGCGCCGTGGCTCTTTTGAGCGCAAGGGCGAAAAATTTTTCGCCCCTACAACCGTGCTTCATTGTCAACTTGTTGATCGTTAAGAAATTTAGATGCGATCGCCTGTGCCGGAATATCTGATTCTATTGAATTGATAGCTATATACCAAAGTATTATCTATATTTATGACATAAAACTGTACTAAATATATGTCACTGATTGGTATATAGCTATGAATTTTAGATTTGTCTGCGCAAACTTATCGGCTACCATTTCTCTTTCACTTTTCCAAGGATGAAACGTCATGAGAACAATTCTGTTGTGCTTGAGCGTCTTGTTGATGGGTGTGACGGCGTGCCACAAGACTCCTCGGGACGGAATGAAGCCGGGGCTGTGGGAGACGCGCATTATCAAGATGGAACAAGACGGCAAGGACATCACCGACACCGTGACCGCCATGATGGCGCACGATCCGAAGGCAGGGCGCATGTGCATCAGCCCGGAGATGGCCAGCAAAATGGCCAGCATGATGGGCACCAACCCGCAGGCTTTTGGCGGTTCGCCGCGGCCATCCCAAGCCGGCTGCGAGCAGCCAAAAATAGATCACAGCGGCAACAGCACCACAGTCGAGATGTCGTGCAATGGCTGGTCCATCAAGAGCGAGACCGTGGTGACCAGCGATCAACTCACCTCCAAGGCCGAAGTGGTGATGACCCTGGGCGGCGCCCAGCACACCGCGATCACTGAAACGCAGATGAATTTCATCGACAGCGATTGCGGCAAAACTTAAGGCCATAGGTTTTGGTTCGCCTCGGCTCGCACCAGCCGATAGCCCTTGAAATCAACGCCATTGGATTCCCGCTTTCGCGGGAATGACAATTTTCTAAATTTCCACCTTGCTGCCCAGTTCCACCACCGCGTTGCTGGGCAGGTGCAGGAATTCGGCGGCGGTGGTGGCATTGTGGTGCATTTGCGCGAACAGTTTTTCGCGCCACGGGGCCAGTTCCTTGCCTAGAGTGGGCACGACGATGTCGCGCGAGAGGAAGTAGCTGGTGCTCATGGGGTCCAGTTGCAGGCCCATGCCCGCCAGTTGCGCGAGCGCCTGCGGCACGTTCGGGTCGTTCTTGAAGCCGTAGTTGATGATGACCTGCCAGCAGTTGTGGCCCAGCGATTCGGATTCCAGGCGCTCGGCGGCGCCGATCCAGGGCACCTCGTGGTTGCGCACGGTGACGAACACGTTGTAATCGTGCAGCACCTTGTTGTGCTTGAGGTTGTGCAGCAGGGCGTTGGGTACCGTGCCGTCCTGGGCGTTCATGAACACCGCCGTGCCCGCCACCCGTGCGGGCGGGGCCAGAAAGAGCGAGTCCAGAAAGGGCTTGAGTTCGAGCGAAGCGGCTTGCAGGCTGCGGTGCAGCAGCGCGCGGCCGTCTTTCCAGGTGACCATGAGGGTGAAGACCGCGCCCGCGATGACCAGCGGAAACCAGCCGCCCTTGGGAAGCTTGAGCAGGTTGGAGAGCCAAAACGGCGCGTCCACGCAGAAGAACACCGCCGTGGCGCCTAGGCACAGCCACAGCGGCAGCCGCCAGGCGTAGCGGATCACGAAGAAGGTGAGCACGGTGGTAATTAGCATGTCGGTCGTCACCGCGATGCCGTAGGCCGCCGCCAGATTGCTGGAGGAGCGAAACATGCCCACCGCCAGCACGATGAGCGCGAACAAGGCCCAGTTCACCAGGGGCATGTAGATTTGCCCCAGATCCTTGATGCTGGTGTGCAGCAGTTGCAGGCGCGGCAGGTAGCCCAGTTGAATCACCTGCTTGGTCACGCTGAACGCGCCGGAAATGAGCGCCTGCGAGGCAATCACCGTGGCGATGGTGGCCAGCCCCACCAGCGGCAGCAGCGCCCAGCCGGGGGCGGTCATGAAAAACGGGTTTTGCACCGCTTTGGGATTGGCCAGCAGCAGCGCGCCCTGGCCGAAGTAGTTGAGCGTGAGCGACGGCATGACGATGTAAAACCAGGCCAGCCGGATCGGCTTCTTGCCGAAATGCCCCATGTCGGCATACAGCGCCTCCGCCCCGGTCACGCACAGCACCAGCGCGCCCAGGATGATGAAGGTGGTGCCCGGATTGAAGCGGGCAAATTTCCACGCATACCACGGACCCAGCGCCAGCAAAATTTCCGGGTGCCCCGCCACGCGCCAGACTCCCAGCGCGGCGATGCAGGCAAACCACAGCAGCATCACCGGGCCGAAAAACCGCCCTATGCCCGCCGTGCCCTTTTTCTGCACCCAGAACAGCGCCAGCAAAATCAACAGGGTGAACGGCAGCACGTAGCCGGTAAAAGAGTCGGAGACCACTTCCAGCCCCTCCACCGCCGAGAGCACCGAAATGGCCGGCGTGATGACCCCGTCGCCATAAAACAGGCAAGCGCCGAAGATGCCCACCAGCAGCATGCCATTGCGCAGCCGGGGCCGCCCGGCCACCGCGCGCGAAGCCAGCGTGAGCATCGCCACCAGGCCGCCCTCGCCGTTGTTGTCGGCGCGCAGCACCAGCGTCACGTACTTGATGGTGACGATGGCCGTGAGCGTCCAGAACAGCAGCGACAGCACGCCATACACGTTGTCCGTGGTAAACGGCACATGACCGGGGCCGAACACCTCCTTGACGGTGTACAGCACGCTGGTGCCAATGTCGCCATAGACGACGCCGATGGCGCCCACCAGCAGGGCGCGCATGGAAGATTGGGTGGAAGACGACACGCAGGCTGTATGGCGCGCCGCCGCGGGCGCACGCCAGAAAGGAAAGGTTGTTATTGTGCGCCGCTGGGAAATGGGATTGGGTACCGGGCGCGGTTCCCTTGGGAGACAGACGGATGCCGAAGCGGCGCGCTGCCAGCTTGCGCCCCGCAACCGGGATCAGACAAAGCCATCTGATTAGGTATCCATCTCAGGCACAACCCCCGCCCCGCTGTCTTTTCCCGTCATCCCCGCGAAGGCGGAAATCCACGGGCGTTTCCATCCCGCACACTGTGGATGACCGGGCCGCGCCCGTGCGTTCCGGCGCCCGATCACGGTGACGCGCGTGGATTCCCGCCTTCGCGGGAATGACGAATTCAAAGCATGTACTTAATTAGGAAAAACCAGCCTTTAACCCAGGCTAATCCTTGGATAATAACTATGAATACGATATCAAAACAGCCCGCCCGAAACGGCCCTGTTTCGCTTGCCCATTCAACCCGCCGGGCCGATGGTCAGGGTGATTTCGCCCACGCGCTCGATGCTGCCGGCGATGCGGTCGCCCGGCTGCACCGGGCCGACGCCTTCGGGCGTGCCGGTGTAGATCAGATCGCCGGGGCGCAGGTGGTAGTAGTGCGAGAGGTTGGCGACGATCTCCGGCACGCTCCAGATCATGTCCTTGAGGTCGGCGTTTTGCCGGAGCGCGCCGTTCACGCTCAAGCGGATGCTGCCGTTTGCCATGTGCCCGATCCGGCTGGCCGACGCCAGCGGGCCGATGATGGCGCTGTGCTCGAAGTCCTTGCCGAAATCCCAGGGCTGGCCCTTCTCGCGCGAGTGCGCTTGCAGATCGCGCCGCGTCATGTCCAGCCCGCAAGCGTAGCCCCAGACGCAGTCGAGAGCTTGCTGCGGCGCCACGCGCAGAGCCGGCTGGCCAATGGCGATGACCAGTTCCATCTCGTGATGAAAGTTCCGGGTGCCCAGCGGGTAAGGCACGGTGGCGCCGCTTGGGGTCAGCGCAATGGGGGTTTTGTTGAAGTAAAACGGCGGCTCGCGCTCCGGGTCGAACCCCATCTCGCGCGCATGGGCGGCGTAGTTGCGCCCGACGCAAAAGATGCGGCTCACCGCATAAAACTGGCTGCTGCCCTGCACCGGCACGGCGGCTTGCGGGGTGGGCGGGAAGATGTAGGCGTTCATGGTGCGTGTTTCTTCGGATTGCAGGCGCAAGCGTAGCGCAAGTGTCCCGGCAAGGCTACGGCGCATACGCCTCCAGCCCCAGCGCGATGACGGTGGCGACTTCCGCGCCCACGGCGGCGCGGAATTCGTTTTCGGCTTGCGCGACGGCGGCGCGAAAGGCGGCCAGCCACGCCAGGCCGTTTTCGGTGAAGACGATGCGGCAGGCGCGGGCGTCCGCCGGGTCGGGGGCGCGGGTGATGAGGCCCCACGCCTGGCCCTGATCGGCCAGATCGCCCATTGCCTGTTTGCTCATGCCGGCCATGCGCGCCAGCTCGGTCAGGCGCGCGCCGGTCAGCGGCACATGGCGCGTGATGTGCAAGATGGCCGCGCCCACCTTGTCGCGCGCGGCCAGGTTGGACAGCGCCAGCGGCGCTTGGCTGCTGGCGGCCATGAGTTGCAGCACGCGCGCGTCAAAGCGGCGCAGGGCGTGGCCCAGCAGCCGGCCCAGGTGCGTTTGGCGCCAGCGGTCGTCGGGCAGATCGAAGGGTTTGTCGCGCATGGGTATATAGTAAATCAAACTGACTAAAAAATCTGTTGATTCAGAGTAATGGATTGATGTACAGTCCTGTTCATGCATCCAGCAAAAACTGGCAGCGTTCAACCCAACTCATTGATTTGCAAAGGAAAATCATGGAAAAAGCGGATAAAACCGATAAGGCGGATAAAACGGTCAAGACTCCGGCTGACAGCGCCGAAAAGGCCAAGGCGCTGCAAGCCGCGCTGGCGCAGATTGAAAAGCAGTTCGGCAAGGGCACCATCATGCGGCTGGGCGAGGGCGAGCAGATTGAGGATTTGCAAGTGGTCTCCACCGGCTCGCTGGGGCTGGATATCGCGCTGGGCGTGGGCGGGCTGCCGCGCGGGCGGGTGATCGAAATTTACGGGCCGGAATCGAGCGGCAAGACCACGCTCACGCTGCACGTGATCGCCGAAATGCAAAAACTGGGCGGCACCTGCGCTTTCATCGACGCCGAGCACGCGCTGGATACCACCTACGCCGAAAAGCTGGGCATCAACCTGCAAGCCTTGCTCATCAGCCAGCCCGATACGGGCGAGCAGGCGCTGGAAATTGTCGATTCGCTGGTGCGCTCCGGCGCGGTGGATATGGTGGTGATCGATTCAGTGGCCGCGCTGGTGCCCAAGGCCGAGATCGAGGGCGACATGGGCGACCAGTTGCCCGGCCTGCAAGCGCGGCTGATGAGCCAGGCGCTGCGCAAGCTGACGGCCACCATCAAAAAGACTAACTGCACGGTGGTGTTCATCAACCAGATCCGCATGAAGATCGGCGTGATGTTCGGCAGCCCGGAAACCACCACCGGCGGCAACGCGCTCAAGTTCTATGCCAGCGTGCGACTGGACATCCGGCGCGTCGGCACCATCAAGAAAGGCGAGGAGGCAATCGGCAACGAAACCAAGGTGAAGGTGGCCAAGAACAAGGTCAGCCCGCCGTTCAAGACGGCCGAGTTCGACATCATGTTTGGCGAGGGCATCAGCCGCGAGGGCGAAATCGTCGATCTGGGCGTGACCTCCAGCGTGCTGAGCAAAAGCGGCGCCTGGTACGCCTACAGCGGCGAGAAGATCGGCCAGGGCCGCGACAACGTCCGCGAGTTCCTGCGCGAAAACCCGCAACTGGCGCGCGAGATCGAAAACAAAATCCGCGCGCACCTGAAAATCGCCCTGCTGCCCGCTGAGGCGGCGCAGGCGCAGGCGAAAGAGGCGGCTTGATGCCCGCGTTCTCCCATGCTCCGGATTCCCCGTCCTTTCCGCGAAAACGCATGGGCGCCCACTTGATTCTTGGCATGAGCCAATTGCTGGCACAGCCTTGCTTTTGCTCCTTCCCCCGCGTGCGGGGGAAGGTTGGGATGGGGGCTAGCAGCGCATCACAAACCCAGTGCTTATTGCAGCACCGTGCGCCCCCACCCCAGCCCTCCCCCGCACACGGGGGAGGGAGCACAAGCGCAGCGGGGAAAACACCACGCATCTTGAATGAACGCCTATGCGCGAAGGCGGGGGTGACGAAGAGAAAAGAGTTTCCCATCAAAAATACTGTTTTAATAGCTCATTGTCAAGGTATAATATGTGTTTATATGGATAAAAGCATGATAAACATATATCATTCACTGGCAACATGCTCCTGAAATCATAGTGAAACAATCCTCGCTCTCGCTCAAGGGCCGCGCGTTGCGCTATCTGGCGGCGCGCGAGCATTCGCGCGCCGAGCTGGAGCGCAAGCTGGCGCCCCACGCCGCCGCGCTTGACGATCCGTCCGAGTTGTCCCGCGTGCTCGACGAGTTGGCGGACAAGGGCTTCATCAGCGAGCAGCGGGTGGCCGAATCGGTGCTGCGCCACCGCGCCGGCAAGCTGGGCGGCGCGCGCGTGCTGCAAGAGTTGCGCGCCAAGGGCTTGGGCGAGCAGGCGCTGTGCGATGCCGCCGGGCAACTGCGCGCCACCGAGCTGGAGCGCGCCCGCGCCGTCTGGGCCAGAAAATTCGGCACGCCGCCGCAAAACCCGTCCGAACAAGCGCGCCAGATGCGCTTTCTGGCCGCGCGCGGCTTTGCTTTCGAGACCGCGCGCAAGGTGCTGGGCGCGGAATAATCCTCGTCCAAAAAAACGGGAAAAGTGCCAAATAATTCCTGGCTATCTGTGAGCCTTGACGATACATTTTGGAACCTATTCACATCTTTTTGGCATCTGCCCGCTTCAGCGACGCGCGCGGGCGCATTCGTGACCATGTTGACCATTTATTCCCTGAGCGACAAGGGCGCCCGCGCCAGCCGGGGCTGGACGGAGGGGGTTTCGCTGCCGGCTGAACTCAGGCAATTGCTGCACATGGTCGATGGCAGGCGCACGCGCCAGGAACTGATCGCCGCGCTGCACAAGTCCGCGATAGTGGCCGGCGGCCTGCGCTGGCTGGAAGCGGCGGGCTACATCAAGTCCAAACAGCAGTCCGCGCCGGCCGCGGGGGCTATCACCGCTGAAAATGCCTCCGATGCCGACAAGGTTCAAACCGTGCTGTCGCGGCACATGCTGCGCGCCGTCAGGCTGTGGCTGAACGAAGACGATCAGCCGTACCGCCAGCAGATCGAAAGCGCCGCCAGCGTGGAGCAGTTGCTGCCGCTGCTTAATCCGCTGGCCGACCACATCGTCGCGCGGGCCGGCGTGCAAGCCGGCGTCGATTTCGCCGAAAACGCCGCGCTCATTCTGGAGCGTCTGGTGGGCCGCGCGGACGGCGCAAGCTCATAGAATCGGCGCCATGAATTCCGAGGCGCCTTCCTACTACCAGCGGCACATCTTCTTTTGCACCAACCGGCGCGAAGACGGGCGGGCTTGCTGCGCCCAACACGACGCGCAGACGGCCTTCGAGCATTGCAAGGCGCTGGTCAAAACGGGCGGGCTGGCCGGGGCGGGGCAAGCGCGCGTGAACCAGACCGGCTGCCTGGACCGCTGCGCCGCCGGCCCGGTGGCGGTGGTTTACCCGGAAGCGGTCTGGTACAGCTATGCGAGCCACGCCGACATCGAGGAAATCGTCGAATCGCACCTGAAAAACGGCCAGCCGGTCGAGCGCCTGCGCGTGCCGCCCCACATCGGGCACTGAGCGCGTTTTGCGTAGCTTTTACCCCAGGCGATCGCATCTAAATTTCTTAAGAATCAACAAGTTGGCGATAGAGCGATGGATGTAGGGGCGAAAAATTTTTCGCCCTTGCGCTTAAAAAAGCGACAGCACAGGCAAAGAAACGCCGCAGGGCGAAAATTTTTTCGCCCCTACGAAGGCACGGGTGTCACCTGTCGCGTCGAAATTCAACAGGTTGATTTGAATGGAATTTAGATGCAATCGCCCTGGATTTTCATCCTATGAATTGCTAAATTGATAGCCGCCTGTCAAGGTATAATTTAATTATAAAACAGAAAAATATTACAAACACATAAAATACTAAAATACCAAGATAAGCAACTATCATTTTAATAGCCAAATGAATTCTTCCGTATTCACAGTGCACGGCCCCGCGGGCGATCTGCAAGCCGTGCTGGAACTGCCCGCATCCGCGGCGCAGCCGCTGGGCACGGTGGTGATCGCGCATCCGCACCCGCTGTTTGGCGGCACGATGGACAACAAGGTCGTGCGGACGCTGGCGCGGGCGTGGCTGCAATGCGGCTGGCGCGCGGTGCGCTTCAATTTTCGCGGCGTGGGCGCCAGCGCCGGCGCGCACGATGAAGGCCGTGGCGAAGCGGACGACCTGCTGGCCGTGGCCGGGCAAGCCGTGGCGCCAGGCCAGGCGCTGGCGCTGGCCGGTTTTTCCTTCGGCGCGTGCATGGCAGCGCAGGCCATCGCCCGCCTGCATCCGCAGCGCCCGATTGCCGCCGCCGTGCTGGTGGGTCTGGCGGCAGCGCGTTTTGCGGCGCCACCCATTCCCCAGGATTTGCAGGCGCGCACGCTCATCGTGCATGGCGAGCGCGACGATACCGCGCCGCTGGCGGCGGTGATGGATTGGGCGCGCCCGCAATTGCTGCCCGTCACGGTCGTGCCCGGCGGCGGGCACTTCTTTCACGGACAATTGCCGCTTCTCAAGGCGTTGGCGGAGCGGCATGTGCGCGGCTGCGCGTGATGCCGCTTCCAGTCCGTTCCGTGTTTTTTCATATCCCCGGCTTTTCATGAAATTTATCCAAGAGACACTGCGCGCGCCCGTTCTTGCCGCCGCCTTGGCTGGCGCTTTGGGCCTGGCCGCTTCCGGCGGCGTTGGCGCAGCGCCGGCAATCCCGGCGCCTGCCGCCGCCGCGCCAGAGGCCCCCGCGCTGCCGCAGCCGCCGGAGGTCGCGGCCAAGGCGTATCTGCTGGTGGACGTGACCGCCGGCGGCCAGCCGCTGGCGGGCAGCCACATCGACGAGCCGGTGGAACCGGCCTCGCTCACCAAGCTGATGACGGCCTATCTGGTGTTCGACGCCCTGCGCGCCAAAAAAATCAGCCTGACGCAGACCTGCCCGGTTTCCGAGCAGGCGTGGAAAATGCCCGGCTCGCGCATGTTCATCGACCCCAGAATGCAGGTGCCGGTGGAAGACCTCATCAAGGGCATGGTGGTGCAGTCGGGCAACGATGCCACGGTGGCGCTGGCCGAATGCACGGGCGGCTCGGTGGATCATTTCGTGCAGATGATGAACGACCAGGCCCGCGCGCTGGGCATGAAGGCCACCGCCTACAAAAACCCCGAAGGGCTGCCCGCGCCCGGCCACCTGACCACGGCGCGCGATCTGGCCGTGCTGGCGCAGCGGCTGATGCGCGATTTTCCGCAAGAAGTGGGTTACTACGCGATCAAAAAATACCACTACCCCGGCACCCCGGTAAGCAACGAAAACAACCGCAACACGCTGCTGCTGCGCGACCCGGCGGTCGATGGCCTGAAAACCGGCCACACCGACGCGGCCGGCTACTGCCTGGTGGCCACCGCCAAACGGGATTTTCCCAACGTGGGTCAGCGGCGGCTGCTATCGGTGGTGCTGGGAGCGGCCAGCGAAAACGCGCGCGCGGGCGAATCGCAAAAGCTCCTCAACTGGGGCTACACCGCGTATGAGGCCATCAAACTGTTTGACGCCGGCCAGCCGGCGGCCACGCCCAAGGTGTGGAAAGGCTCGGCGGACACGCTCAAGCTAGGCAGCGCCGCTCCGATCATCGTGACCGTGCCGGCAGGCGGCGCGGCCAGAATCACGACCGAAGTCGCGCGCCCGGAGCCGCTGATTGCGCCTTTCAAGCAAGGCCGGACGGTGGCCACGCTCAGAATAAAGTTCGGCGGCCAGGTCCTCGCGGAAGCGCCTCTGAGCGTGCTGGAAGACGTGGGCGAAGCCGGCCTGCTGGGCCGCGCCTGGGACGCCATGCGGCTGTGGGTGCGGTAATCCAGAGGGCGCTGCCGGACTTGGCAAGTGCCGCTATAATAGAAAGCTTTCCTTTGCTTTTCTTGGGTTGAGGGTAGAGGAAAAGACGCGCCGCCTTTGGGCGTCCGGCGTATACGGATATGCGGGCAAGGCGCGGTTTCCCTGATTTTTCAAGCAAAACGCTTAGGAACGTTTTCATGCCAACTATCAATCAACTGGTGCGTCACGGGCGGACGGTCGAGAAGATCAAGTCCAAAAGCCCGGCGATGCAAAACTCGCCGCAGCGGCGCGGCGTGTGCACGCGTGTGTACACCACCACGCCCAAGAAGCCGAACTCGGCGCTGCGCAAGGTCGCCAAGGTGCGCCTGACCAACGGTTTCGAGGTCATCACCTATATTGGCGGCGAAGGCCACAACCTGCAAGAGCACAGCGTGGTGCTGGTGCGCGGCGGGCGCGTGAAGGACTTGCCCGGCGTGCGCTACCACATCGTGCGCGGCGCGCTCGATCTGCAAGGCGTCAAGGATCGCAAGCAGTCGCGCTCCAAGTACGGCGCCAAGCGTCCTAAGAAAGCCTGACCGTTTTTCTTTTTTTTGGTGTTCGCTCCGGGCGGCAGACGGCCCCGGATCGGGCGTAGTGGCCTTCAAACGAGGCCGAGTAAGTGCAGATTCCGAATGGGTCTGCCGGGCGAGCGGAAAAGTTTTCCGGACGCCAACTGAAGCAAACATGAGGTGAAACATGCCACGTCGTCGCGAAGTTCCCAAGCGTGAAATCCTGCCCGATCCCAAGTACGGCAGCGTTGATCTGTCCAAGTTCATGAACGTGATCATGGAAGGCGGCAAAAAGGCGGTTGCCGAGCGCATCATCTACGGCGCGCTCGAGCAGATGGAGAAAAAAAGCGGCAAGGAGCCGCTCGAACTCTTCACCACCGCCATCAATAACGTCAAGCCGATGGTGGAAGTCAAGAGCCGCCGCGTGGGCGGCGCCAACTATCAGGTGCCGGTGGAAGTGCGTCCCATCCGCCGCATGGCGCTGTCGATGCGCTGGCTCAAGGAGGCGGCGCGCAAGCGCGGCGAAAAATCCATGGCCATGCGCCTGGCCGGCGAGCTGCTGGAAGCTTCCGAAGGGCGCGGCGGCGCGATGAAAAAGCGCGACGAGGTGCACCGCATGGCCGAGGCCAACAAGGCCTTCAGCCACTTCCGCTTTTAAGCGCCGCTGTTCCCACTCGTGGAATGCCGCCCGCCGCGTGCGGGCCTGCCCGTTTCAAGAAAGAGTTCTCCATCATGGCTCGCAAAACACCCATCGAGCGTTACCGCAACATCGGCATTTCGGCGCACATCGACGCCGGCAAAACCACGACCACCGAGCGCATCCTGTTCTACACGGGCGTCAACCACAAGCTCGGCGAAGTCCATGACGGCGCCGCCACCACCGACTGGATGGAGCAGGAGCAAGAGCGCGGCATCACCATCACCTCGGCGGCGGTAACGTGTTTCTGGAAGGGCATGGATCTGTCGCTGCCTGAACACCGCCTGAACATCATCGACACCCCCGGCCACGTGGACTTCACCATCGAGGTGGAGCGTTCCATGCGCGTGCTCGACGGCGCCTGCATGGTCTATTGCGCCGTGGGCGGCGTGCAGCCGCAGTCCGAAACCGTCTGGCGCCAGGCCAACAAATACAAGGTGCCGCGCCTGGCTTTCGTCAACAAGATGGACCGCACCGGGGCCAACTTCTTCAAGGTGCACGAGCAGATGAAGCTGCGCCTGAAAGCCAACCCGGTGCCGATCGTGATTCCCATCGGCGCGGAGGAAAAATTCAAGGGCGTGGTCGATCTGCTCAAGATGAAGGCCATCATCTGGGACGAAGCCTCCCAGGGCATGAAGTTCACTTACGAGGACATTCCCGCCGATCTCAAGGACCTGGCCCAGGAGTGGCGCGAGAAGATGATCGAGGCCGCCGCCGAAGCGTCCGAGGAACTGATGAACAAGTACCTCGAAGAAGGCGAGTTGTCCGAAGACGAAATCAGGCAGGGTCTGCGTATGCGCACCATCGCCACCGAAATCCAGCCCATGCTGTGCGGCACCGCGTTCAAGAACAAGGGCGTGCAGCGGATGCTGGATGCCGTGATCGAGTTCCTGCCCGCGCCGGTGGACATCCCGCCGGTGGCCGGTCATGACGAGGACGACGAACCGGCCGCCCGCAAGGCCGAAGACGGCGAAAAATTCTCGGCGCTGGCCTTCAAGCTGATGACCGACCCCTTTGTCGGCCAGCTGACTTTCGTGCGCGTTTATTCGGGCGTGCTGGCCAAGGGCGACACCGTTTACAACCCGGTCAAAGGCAAGAAAGAGCGCATCGGCCGCATCGTGCAGATGCACGCCAACGAGCGCCAGGAGATCGAGGAAATCCGCGCCGGCGATATCGCCGCCTGCGTGGGTCTGAAGGAAGTCACCACGGGCGAAACCCTGTGTAATCCCGATGCCGTCATCACGCTGGAGCGCATGGTGTTCCCCGAACCTGTGATCGCGCAGGCCGTCGAACCCAAAACCAAGGCCGACCAGGAAAAAATGGGCATCGCCTTGCAGCGCCTGGCGTCCGAAGATCCGTCCTTCCGCGTGCGCACCGACGAGGAATCGGGCCAGACCATCATCTCCGGCATGGGCGAGCTGCACCTGGAAATCATTGTCGATCGCATGAAGCGCGAGTTCGGCGTCGAGGCCAACGTCGGCAAGCCGCAGGTGGCCTACCGCGAAACCATCCGCAAGACCGCCGCCGATGTGGAAGGCAAGTTCGTGCGTCAGTCCGGCGGCAAGGGCCAGTACGGGCACGTAGTGTTCACCGTCGAACCCAACGGGGCCGGCAAGGGCTTCGAGTTCGTCGATGAGATCAAGGGCGGCGTGGTGCCGCGCGAATACATTCCCGCCGTGCAAAAAGGCGTGGAAGAGGCGCTCACCAGCGGCGTGCTGGCCGGCTACCCGGTGGTGGACGTGCGCGTGCGCCTGACCTTCGGCTCCTACCACGAGGTGGACTCGTCGGAGCAGGCGTTCAAGATGGCCGCCATTTTCGGCTTCAAGGACGCGGCCCGAAAGGCCAGCCCGGTCATTCTGGAGCCGATGATGGCCGTGGAAGTGGAAACCCCGGAGGACTACGCCGGCAACGTGATGGGCGATCTGTCCTCGCGGCGCGGCATGGTGCAGGGCATGGACGACATGGCCGGCGGCGGCAAGACCATCAAGGCCGAAGTGCCGCTGTCGGAAATGTTCGGCTACGCGACCACACTGCGCTCCATGTCGCAGGGTCGCGCCACCTACACGATGGAGTTCAAGCACTACGCCGAAGCGCCGCGCAACGTATCGGAAGCGATCGTCGCGGCGCGCGCCAAGTGATTTTCCCTATTCGTCATTCCCGCGAAGGCAGGAATCCACACGGGAGCCGGATCAAGGTGACGCCGCTGGATTTTCACCTTCGCAGGAATGATGATGTAAAAATGATAGCTTTTTCCCTTAGTACAATATGATTTTTCTGAATGTTTTATACAGAAAAATCATATAACACAAAGGTATTCAGATATTAAAACAGTATTCATGACGGGTTGACCGTCAACGGTCTGTGATCCGAAGCCCGCGCTTGTGCCCGTGCAGCGCGAATCCGGCATTCGGATGCAGACTTGAAACCAGCCCACGGGCATTCGTTCTTTATTGGAGTTTTTGAAATGGCAAAAGAGAAATTCGAGCGCACCAAGCCGCACGTGAACGTGGGCACGATTGGACACGTCGATCACGGCAAGACCACGCTGACGGCGGCCATCACCACGGTGCTGAGCAAGAAATACGGCGGCACGGCCAAAGCCTACGACCAGATCGACGCCGCCCCGGAAGAAAAAGCGCGCGGCAT
>JAIRVJ010000080.1 GCA_031253955.1 Burkholderiaceae bacterium
TCTTTCATGCCAGCGTCTTTCGTCTTTCATGTTGCATGATGTAACGATAAGTGATGGATCATCTCGATACAAATATTTTCCGACGGGCGGCAGCCTGGAGCCGACGAGCGGTAAAAGCAGGGTTGTTTTTTGTTTATAGCACCATTTATTTTTATATGATAAATACAGCAAAAACATATATCTAGCAATGAAATAACGCTATTTTAGTAATAGCGTATAAGACAGCCGCGAAGTAATTCAATTCAAATCTATCTAAAATTTTCCAATAAGTTTTAAGAAATACGTTGACGGCTTTGTCTACAAAATCGTAACGCTCCAATTTGCCACATGAAAGCATGGCATTATTTGGATATATTTAGATATATTTTGCGCAAGCCGGACGCCCGCGCTTTCGGTGCAATCCGGGCGTTGCCGTACTACACTGGGCAGGATGAGCAAGATGAATGAAGCCTCCCGCAAACTCGACGTGGCACGCCTGGCGCAGACGGGGCAGTTGCTAGCGGGCGCGCGGTTGCTATCGGATTGGAAGCGGCTTGCCAAGGCGTGCCAAGGGATACAGGCCGATTTGATGCTGAATTGGCGGGCCACGGGCGAGCATCGGGCGCTGGCTGGCGGCGGCCGTCATCCGGCGCTGCATCTGCGCGCCGATGCGTTGCTGCCGCTGGTTTGTCGCCGCTGTCTGGGGGAGGTGCGCGTGCCGGTGTCGGTGGATCGCCACTTCGTTTTTCTGCCCGACGAGACCGCCGCCGCCGCGCTGGACGAGCAGGAAGAAGACGATCTGCTGGCGCTGGTGCGCGAGTTCGATTTGCAGGCGCTGATTGAAGACGAGATGCTGCTGGCCTTGCCTCTGGCGCCGGCGCACGCGAGCTGCCCGCAGCCGCTGAAGACCAGCGTGCAGGATGCCGGTTTCGACGCCGCCAGCGGCGAACGCGCGCACCCCTTCGCGGCGCTGGGGGAGTTGAAGCGGCGCTGACTTTTTTGTCATTTATGAGGGCTAGCGGCGCATCGCAAACGCAGTGCTTCTTGTAGCGGCGTGCGCTTCCACCCCAGCCCTCCCCCGCACGTGGGGGAGGGAGATGGATTCCCGCCTGCGCGGGAATGACGAGGCGGAGATGCTCGCGCGCCCAAGGCCATCGGATCTAAATTTTTTAAGAATCAACAAGCTGGAGCGCGGTTGTAGGGGCGAAATATCTTTCGCCCTCCCCGCAGCGAAAGAGCGCGGTGCCTTGAATGTGGCGCTGCCGGGCGAAAAATTTTTCGCCCCTACAAGGCAGCGCCTGCCACCCATAGAGGTGTCAGCATTTGAACCAAAACCGCTCTAGCGTCTGTGCGCCTGCGCAGGCATGACGGGACAAAGATGCCCGCGCTCCTGTCTTGCTATAATAAAAAGTTTGGCGCGGCCAGCCCGCGTTCTCTGGTTTACCTCCTCGAGGAAGAAAGCATCATGGCCGTTCAACAGAACAAGAAATCGCCCTCCAAGCGCGGTATGCACCGCTCGCACAACGCGCTGTCCGCGCCGGGCATTGCTCTTGAGCCGGTTTCCGGCGAGACGCATCTGCGCCACCACGTCAGCCCCAACGGTTATTACCGTGGCCGCCAGGTCGTCAAATCCAAGACGGCGGATTGATGGGGCGAATCTTTCCTTCTCCCCGTTGGGAGATAGGGTAGGCAGAAAGGGGTGCGTGGCGCAAGGCTGATGCTGCGCTTACCGGCCTGCGGGCCTGCCCTTTCCCCTACCCCTGTCCGGCAAGCGGGAGATGGAAGAGAAATTCAGCATGATCGTTCTTGCAGTCGATTGCATGGGTGGCGATCACGGCCCGGCCGTGACGTTGCCCGCTTGCCGCCTGTTTTTGCAGACGCACCCCGATGCCCGGTTGTTGCTGGTCGGCCAGCCGCAGGCGCTGGCCGCTCTGACGCACGAGCGCGCCAGCGTGGTGCCAGCCACCGAGGTGGTGGCGATGGAAGATTCGGTGGAAGTGGCCTTGCGCAAGAAAAAGGATTCGTCCATGCGCGTGGCGATCCGGCAGGTGAAGGATGGGGCGGCGCAAGCGGCGGTTTCGGCGGGCAACACGGGGGCGCTGATGGCGGTGGCCCGCTACCTGCTCAAGACGCTCAAGGGCATCGAGCGCCCGGCCATTGCCACCCAGTTGCCCAACGCGCGCGGACGCGCCACCACGGTGCTGGATCTGGGGGCGAATGTGGATTGCACGGCCGAACACTTGCTCCAGTTCGCGGTGATGGGGTCGGCGCTGGTGTCGGTGCTCAACGACGATCCGCAGCCCACGGTGGGCCTGCTCAATATCGGCGAGGAAGCCATCAAGGGCAGCGAAACCATCAAGAAGGCCGGTGAGCTGCTGCGCTCGGCTGCCGACCACGGCGATCTGAACTTCATCGGCAACATCGAGGGCAACGACATTTTCAAGGGCACGGCCGACATTGCCGTGTGCGACGGCTTCGTGGGCAACGTGGCGCTCAAGACCATCGAGGGACTGGCGTCGATGCTCACGGGCTTCATGAAAGAGGAGTTCACGCGCAATCTGCTGACCAAGGCGATTGCGGCGCTGGCCTACCCGGTGCTCAAGGCGCTCAAGCGGCGCATGGATCACCGCCGCTACAACGGCGCGGCGCTGCTGGGCTTGCGCGGGCTGGTGTTCAAAAGCCACGGTTCGGCGGACGTGACGGCGTTCAGCTATGCGCTGGGCCATGCGTATGATGCGGCACGCAACCAGTTGCTGGAACGGGTGCAGGCGCGCATCGCGCACGCGGCGCCGTTGCTGGCGGTCGCTGCGCCGCCCTCCTGATCCGCACGCTTTTTCCTCAACTCCCGATGACCCGTACCACCCGCATTACCGGCGCCGGCAGCTACCTGCCGCCGCGCCGCGTCACGAACCAGGAACTGGTGGCCGATCTGGCGTCCAGGGGGATCGAAAGCTCGCACGAATGGATCGTCGAGCGCACCGGCATTCACGCCCGCCATTTCGCCGCGCCCGATGTGGCCGCTTCCGATCTGGCGCTGCCCGCGGCGCGCGCGGCCCTTGAGGCGGCGGGGATGCGGGCGCAGGAGATTGACCTCATCATCGTCGCCACATCCACGCCGGACATGGTGTTTCCGTCCACGGCGGCCATCGTGCAGCACAAGCTGGGCATGGCCGGCTGCCCCGCCTTCGACGTGCAGGCCGTGTGCAGCGGCTTCATCTACGCGCTCACGGTGGCCGACGCCATGATCCGCGCCGGCAACGCGCGCCGCGCGCTGGTGATCGGCACGGAGGTGTTTTCCCGCCTGCTGGACTTCAACGACCGCACCACCTGCGTGCTGTTTGGCGACGGCGCGGGCGCAGTGGTGCTGCAAGCCAGCGATACGCCGGGCCTTCTGGCCACCGATTTGCACGCCGACGGCAAGCACGTGGGCATCCTGTGCGTGCCGGGGCACGTTTCGGGCGGGCAGGTGCTGGGCGATCCGCTGCTCAAGATGGACGGGCAGGCGGTGTTCAAGCTGGCCGTGGGCGTGCTGGAAAAATCGGCCCGCGCTGTGCTGACCAAGGCCGGTAAGCGGGAGTCGCAAATCGACTGGCTGATTCCGCATCAGGCCAACATCCGCATCATGCAGAGCACGGCCAGAAAGCTCCACGTGCCGCTGGAAAAACTGGTCGTCACGCTGCACGAGCAGGGCAACACTTCGGCGGCCTCGATTCCGCTGGCGCTGGACCACGCGGTGCGCGCCGGGCAGGTCAAGCCCGGCCAGACCGTGCTGCTCGAAGGCGTGGGGGGCGGCTTTACCTGGGGCGCGGTGCTGCTGGAAATGTAGTTCGCGTTCAGGATGATAAGAAACCACCACCGGAAATCGTCATTCCCGCGAAGGCGGGAATCCATGACTTCACTTCTTGCAACCATGCTCGCTGGATTCCCGCCTTCGCGGGAATGACGGAGTGTTTTTTAAAACATGAAACCCTTTGCCTTCGTTTTTCCCGGTCAAGGTTCGCAATCGGTCGGAATGCTTGACGCTTGGGGCGATCACCCCGCCGTGCGCGAAACGCTGGCCGAAGCCTGCGCCGCGCTGGGCGAGGATCTTGGCGCGTTGATCGCCCAGGGGCCGAAAGAGGCGCTGGCGCTGACCACCAACACCCAGCCGGTGATGCTGGTGGTGGGCGTGGCCTGCTGGCGCGTCTGGCGGGCCGAGGGCGGGGCGCTGCCGGCGGCGGTGGCCGGGCATTCGCTGGGCGAGTATGCCGCGCTGGTGGCCGCCGGGGCGTTGACGCTGGCGCAAGCCGTGCCGCTGGTGCGCCTGCGCGCCGCCGCCATGCAGGAGGCGGTGCCCGTGGGCAGCGGCGCGATGGCCGCCATTCTTGGGCTGGAGGCCCAAAAAGTCATCGCCGGCTGCGCCGGGGTGACGCAAGAAATGAAAGGCGCCGGGGTGGTGGAAGCGGTCAACTTCAACGACCCGGCGCAGACCGTGATCGCCGGCAGCAAGGCGGCGGTCGAGAAAGCGTGCGAGGCGCTCAAGGGCATGGGCGCCAAGCGCGCGCTGCCGCTGCCGGTTTCCGCGCCATTCCATTGCAGTTTGATGAAACCCGCCGCCGAGCGGCTGAAACTGGCGCTGGCTAGCGTGCCGATGGCCGCGCCGAAAATTGCGGTGGTCAACAACATCGACGTGGCCGCCGAGAGCGATCCGGCCCGCATCCGCGACGCGCTGTACCGGCAGGCGTTCGGCCCGGTGCGCTGGGTGGCGTGCATCGAAAAGATCAAGGCGATGGGGTTGGGCGCGGTCATCGAATGCGGCCCCGGCAAGGCGCTGGCGGGCATGACCCGGCGCATCGACCCCGGCTTGACCAGCGCGGCGCTGTACGATCCGGC
>JAIRVJ010000159.1 GCA_031253955.1 Burkholderiaceae bacterium
GTGGGCGTGGTGATTCCGGCGCTCAACAAAAAGCTCACCGGCATGAGCTTTCGCGTGCCGACCTCGGACGTGTCGGTGGTGGACCTGACTGTGGAGCTAATCAAGGAAGCCAGCTACAAGGACATTTGCGCCGAGATGAAGGCGCAAAGCGAAGGCGCGCTCAAAGGCGTGCTCGGCTACACCGAGGACAAGGTGGTCGCCACCGATTTCCGCAGCGACCCGCGCACCTCGATCTTCGACGCCGAGGCTGGCATCGCACTGGACAGCACCTTCATCAAAGTCGTCAGTTGGTACGACAACGAATGGGGCTACTCCAACAAGTGCCTTGAGATGGCGCGGGTGGTCAGCAAGGCTTGACCCGAAAGGCTATTGCCCCAATCAAGCAAGCCCACCAATGCGGGCTTGTTTTTTGACTACGCATAAGCCCGATCAATAAAACAACGGGACGATGTGCCGCAAGCCCAGCACGATCAGCACCAATCCGGCGGCGCGCGTCAGCCACGGCGCCAGCCAATCCCGTTCCGCGTTCAGCGCCTTGCCCAAGTGACCGGCCAGCGGCACGATCAGCAGAATGGGCGTGACCGTTGCGCCCAGGCCGAAGACCAGGCCGAAACTGGCCCCGCGCAGCGGGTCTCCGGTTTGGGCCGCTACCGCCAGCAGCGAGGCCAGCGGCGTACAGGGCGTTAGCGCCAGCGCCGCGCCCATCAGGAAAGGCGGCGTGGCGTCGCGGGGACGGCCCCAGCGGATCGTTTGCACCGCAGGCGCGCGGGGCCGTGAGCAGCCCCGCGACCGCTTGCCCGCCAGCAACCACAAGCCCGCCAAGATGCTGGCCCCGCCAATCGCCAAACTGCCCCAGACGCCGCCCAGCACGCGCGCCAAGCCCAAGCCCGCCATGCCCGCCGCCAGAGCCAGCAGCGTGTAGGCCAGCACGCGGCCCGCCAGAAAACTCAGGGCATGGCGCAAAGCTTCAGGATAGCCGCTGGCCCGGCCCAGCGCCCACGTGCCAATGAAAGGCAGGCAAGTGACCGAGCAAGCGGTCAGCCCCATCGTCGCGCCCAGCAAGGCAACCGCCCCCAGTCCCACGCCGATGGCCGCCTCAGTCATGGCCCCGCTCCCTTGCGCCAGGCTTGAGGGTGCCGTCCGGCAATTCGCCGCGCACCCGCGCTTTGTAATACTCGCGGCTGGAACGGAACAGCGTCACCTTGGCCCACTGGATGCGGATCACGCCGTCTTGCGGGCAATATTCGGCGCAGCGCCCGCACAAGGTGCAATCCTCGTTGTAGGCTTTTTTGCCTTCGGCCTGCGAGATTTCGGGGATGTCCATCGGGCAGGCGTTGGCGCAAACGCGGCAGTTGCCGCAACCGGCCCGCGACGGCTTGACCAGGCGGGCCGGCGACAGGCGCTGAAAGATCGAGTTGAAGGCCAGCATCGGGCAGATGCGGCAGAAGGGCTGGCGCAGCGCCAGCGCGCCGACCACCACGAACCCGAACAGCCAGTTGGCCACCGCGCCCAGCCCAAAGGACCAGCCATTGCCCAGGTTCAATGCCAGTTGGTCGGTTCTTCCGGTCAACAGCGTGGTGGCAATGCGCGAGGGACAAACATCGCAAAAGGGATTGCCCAAAGAATGCGGCGTCACGCCCAGCCCGGTCAGCAAGGGCAGCAGAAAAACCAGCACTACAAGAATCAGCCATTTGACGGGACGCACGCGCGCCACCGGCCCCAGATCGCGCGGCTCGACGCGGCGTATGCCGATGCCCAAGCGCCGCCCGATCCGTCCGGCCAGCTCCTGTAGCGTTCCGAGCGGACAAACCCAGCCGCAAAAGGCTTTGCCGAGCACGAAGAAGAAAGCGAAAAAAGTCGCCACGCCCAGCAGCAGCGGCAGCACAATCGCAAAGGTGATCTGGTGCGCCCGCGCAATCGCCATGCCGACCTGGTGGTGCAGGATGTGCTGGGAGCGAATCATCATGCAGTAACCGCCGTTCATCTGGTCGTAGGCGCACGACAAGGCGGGCAGCGCGTTCGACAGTTTGTTGGCCATGTAGTGCCCGACGAATACGCCGCCGTAAACGGTGGCCAACAGCATCAGCAACTGCACGATCAGGCGCAGCCGTCCAAGGTTTGGAATCCAGGATTTCAGCATGATGGCTCCTTGTTCACGATACGTTTGCGCCGGCGCAGCAAAGGCAGCGCCGAGGCCATGCCCAACACCCCGAAGGCCGCGCCCCAGCCCAGGCTGTGCTCGCGCCCGGCGTCCACGCCATACGTGGAATTGAAGGCGGTGACGAAGTGCCGCGCGTCGCTGACGTATTCGGTGCTGAGCACAAATCCCGCCATGATCCGGTCGCCGCGGAAGCCCGCAACGACATGCCCGCCGGCAGCGCCGGAGCCGTCCGGCTTGTCGCCGAAATCGCGCGGGAACACAACCGTGGCCATGCCCTGCGCATCCGTGACCAAGCCGATGCGCGAGCCGTTTTCGGTTTCCAGCAGCAGCGGTTGCCCGGCCAGGGGCTGCCCCTGATAGCGCACCAGGAAGCCCCATTTTTCGCTTTCGCGGTAGAAGGCGTGCTCGCGCGGCAAGAGGGCGGGCACGATTTCAAGCTCGCTGTGCGGCGTGGCCAGCAGGCGGCGCGGCGCAGGCCCGGTCAGCGGAGAGAACCACGCGGTCGAGGCCACTACCACGCGCCCCGCCTGCTCGTCCCGGATTTGCACCCACTGGTAATTGCCGGTGCCGGCGTCGGCCACCTCAATCCTGGCGCGTCCGTCGGTCAATGGAAATTCCCGATGTCCTCCGCCCGGGCCGAAAACCGTGACCGACGGCGCTTGCAGACCGCGAATCCGCAGCATGGCGGAGGCGCGGTCTTCGTTGCGCTCGACGATCAGCAGCGGCTGCGGCGTCCAGCCGCCGCGCCCGTCCGGTTCGCTGGCGGCGTGCCCGCCATGTCCGCCATGCCCGCCGTGCTGCGCCCACAGCGGGCCAGCCGTGCCCAGCAACAGCGCCAAAACCAGTATCCATCGCATGGTGGCCTCCTAGCGAAAATCGTAGCGGTACGTCAGCATGATCGAGCGCGGCATCGCCAGCGTGTAGGTCACTTTTCCGGTGGTGTCCTTGGTGGCTTCCACCGCATAGCGTTTATCGAACAGGT
>JAIRVJ010000072.1 GCA_031253955.1 Burkholderiaceae bacterium
ACCGCCACCGTGACGATTACCGCCGCGCCCGGCGGCAGTTACACCGGTTCCACAACGGTGAACTTCACTATCGCCCCGGCGAATTTGTCCACCGCCACGGTGACGCTGGCTGGCGGGCCGTACACCTACACCGGCAGCCAAATCAAACCTGCCGTGACGGTAACGCTGGGCGGCGCCACACTGGCCGAAGGCACGGATTACACCGTGACCTACGGAACAACCAACATCGAAGCGGGAACCAACATCGGCAGCGTGACGATTAACCCCGGACCCGGCGACAATTTCACCGGCACGCAGACGGTGCGCTTCACCATCGCGCAAGCCGTGCCCACGCTGGCCCTGGCGGCCAGTCCGCCGGGCGGGTTGCCGGCGCTGCCGGGCACCGTGACGCTCACGGCCACGCTCACCGGCCCCGACGTGGCGGGCAAAGCCATCTCGTTCAGCGTGAATGGCGTGACGCGAGGCACGTCCCTGACGGACACTTCTGGCGCGGCGACTTTCGGGTTCACGCCGCCTGCGGGTGGCAACTACAGCTTTGGCGCGTCGTTTGCCGGGGACACGAACAGCCGTTCGGCGCTGGCGGCGGGGATTTCCGGCTACATAGTGGGCGCGGGCGGGGCCGTGCCCGCGACGGTGCCCGTGCCTGCGCTGAACCCGGCGGCGCTGGCGCTGTTGACGCTGATGCTGGCGGGGCTGGCCTTGCGGCGGCGCAAGAACTATTGAGCGTTTGGCGTTGGGCGCGGGCGCGCCCAACGCCGGGTGCCCGATAGAATCGCCGTTTTAACAGCCACCGATTGCCTTCATGTCCGCCTGGCTTTTGCCGGATCACATTGCTGACGTTCTGCCTTCCGAAGCGCGGCACATCGAGGAGTTGCGGCGCGAGCTGCTTGATACCGCGCGCGGCTACGGCTGCGAGCTGGTGATTGCGCCGCTGATCGAGTATCTCGATTCGCTGCTTACCGGCGCGGGGCAGGCGCTTGATCTGCAAACTTTCAAACTGGTCGATCAGTTGTCAGGCCGCTCGCTGGGCGTGCGCGCCGATACCACGCCGCAGGTGGCGCGCATCGATGCGCATTTGCTGGGGTGCCAGGGTATTGCGCGCCTGTGCTACTGCGGCCCGGTGCTGCACACGCGCCCCGAACGCGCGCACGCCACGCGCGAGCCGTTGCAGTTCGGCGCGGAGATTTACGGCCACGCGGGGCGCGAGGCCGATCTGGAAATTCTCTGGCTCGCGCTGGACTGCCTGCGCGCCGCCCGCGTGGGCGATCTGACAGTGGATTTGACCGACGCGCGCATTCCGCGCGCGCTGCTGGCCGGGATGCTGGCCGATGCCGAGACGCTGACCGCCGTGCACGCCGCGCTGGCGGACAAGGATGCCAGCGCGCTGGATCGGCTGACGCGCGATTTTCCGGCTGTCACGCGCCAAGGGCTGCTGACGCTGATCGGTCTGTACGGCGATGAGTCAGTGCTGACCAAGGCGGAAAAATTTTTCGCGCGCACGGCGGGAGTGCCAGAGGTGCTATCGAATTTGAAGTGGCTGGCCGGGCGGCTGGAGGGCGTGCGGGTGAGTTTCGATCTGGCCGATGCGCACGGCGGCTGGGGCTACTACACCGGCATGCGCTTTGCCGTGTATGCGCAGGGCGCGGGCGATGCGCTGGTGCGCGGCGGGCGTTATGACGGCGCGGGCGCGGTGTTCGGCCACAAGCTGGAGCGCGAGCGCCCGGCGGTGGGTTTCAGCCTGGATGTCAAGCAACTGGCGCAGGTGGCCGCCCGCCGCCCGGCGCGCGCGGCGATCCGCGCGCCGTGGAGCGATGCACCGGGGCTGCGCTCGGCCATGGAGGCGCTGCGCGCGCGCGGCGAAACCGTGGTTTGCGCGCTGCCCGGCCACGAGAATGAAAGCGACGCCTTCGATTGCGACCGTCAACTGGTCGAGGCCGCGGGGCAGTGGGTGGTCGAGGAATTTCCCAGGAGCACGAAATGAAACCCACCACCGGACGCAACGTAGTCGTCGTCGGCGCCCAATGGGGCGACGAGGGCAAGGGCAAGCTGGTCGATTGGCTGACCGAAAGCGCGCAAGGGGTGGTGCGCTTTCACGGCGGCCACAATGCGGGGCATACGCTGGTCATTGGCGGCGTCAAGACGGCGCTGCACCTGATTCCCAGCGGCATCATGCGCGCGGGCGTGACTTGCTACATCGGCAATGGCGTGGTGCTCTCGTGCGCCAAGCTGCTGGAAGAAATCGCCGGGCTGGAAAAGGCTGGCGTGCGCGTGCGCGAGCGCCTGCTGATTAGCCAGGCCTGCCCGCTGATCCTGCCGCCGCACGCCGCGCTGGACGTGGCGCGCGAAGCCGCGCGCGAGCAGCGCGGCAGCGAAAAAATTGGCACCACCGGCCGCGGCATCGGCCCCGCGTATGAGGACAAAGTGGCACGCCGCGCCCTGCGCGCGCAAGACCTGCTGCACCCCGACCGCTTTGCCGCCAAACTACGCGAGCTGCTGCTGCTCTACAACCACGTGCTGCTCACGTTGCTCGATTCGCCGCGCATTGCGTTCCCTGACGCCATCGCGCCGTACCTGAAAGACGGCGCGGTGCAGTTCGAGCCAGTCTATGAAGAAGCCATGCACCATGCCGAACAGATCAAGCCCATGCTGGCCGATGTCTCGCGCCTGCTCAATGACGCGCACCGCGCGGGGGCCAACCTGCTGTTCGAAGGCGCGCAGGGCACGCTGCTGGACGTGGATCACGGCACCTACCCCTTCGTTACCAGCAGCAACTGCGTGGCCGGCAACGCGGCGGCGGGCGCGGGCGTGGGACCGGGCCTGCTGCATTACGTGCTGGGCATCGCCAAGGCGTATTGCACGCGCGTGGGCGGCGGGCCGTTTCCGACTGAACTCGACTGGCAAACCCCCGGCACGCCCGGCTACCACATGGCCACGGTGGGCGCGGAAGTCGGCACCACTACCGGGCGCAGCCGCCGCTGCGGGTGGTTCGACGCGGCGCTGCTCAAGCGCAGCGCGCAGGTCAACGGCTTGACGGGCCTGTGCATCACCAAGCTCGACGTGCTCGACGGCCTGCCCGAACTCAAACTGTGCACCGGCTACGAACTCGATGGCAGGCGCATCGACATCCTGCCGCTGGGTGCCGAAGAAATCGCCCGCTGCCAACCCATCTACGAAACGCTGCAAGGCTGGAGCCAAAGCGCCGCCGGCGTGACCGACTACGCGCGCCTGCCCGTCAACGCGCGGCTGTACCTGCAACGCATCGAACAGGCCGTGGGCGTGCCCATCCACGTCATTTCCACCAGCCCCGACCGCGAGCACACCATTACCGTGCGGCATCCGTTTCT
>JAIRVJ010000073.1 GCA_031253955.1 Burkholderiaceae bacterium
CTTGAGCGTTATGCCGCAGCGCTTGGCCGCGGCCACCACCTTGTGGCGGGCGATTTCGAGCAGGGGCGAGTCCACCGGGTGGGCAATGGCCTTTTCCTGCACGGTGGTGTCCACGATCAGCCGCCAGCCAGCAGCGCCGCGAGCAGAACTTTGAGAAAACAGTGAAAGTTGTTCACGATTTTTTGAAGCCGCCTGATTGCGGCACAGCCTGAAGGGCTGGCATGCTCCAAAATTTTTGGTACAAGCATACCATTGCCGTCTTTGCCCTAGATCAAAGAAACCTCTAAAAAACAATCCGCCAAGCCAAAAAAGCACGCAGCGGCGCTGTGACTGCGGGCCGGGCGCAAATCCCAACGGCGCTTTTGTTCCCCCAACGTCTGGGTTGCTGCGCGCACCCCGGCCTACAATTTTCAATTGGATCTCCCGCCCTGTCCTTGGCCGGGAGATGATTCGTCCCACACACCATGCAACTTCCAGCCCTCGCCGCCGGTAAGCGCCATGCCCTGGCGCGTCCGCCGGGATCGGGCGATGCGCTGCTGCTCTCGCGTTTGGCCGAACGCGATAAAGCTGGGAAACGGCTGGTCGCCATCGTCTGTGCTGATGCGGTCGACGCCTCGCGGCTGACTGATGAAATTCCTTTTTTCGCGCCGGACTTGCGCGTGGTTCTTTTCCCCGACTGGGAAACGCTGCCTTACGACACTTTCTCGCCGCACCAGGACCTCATCAGCGAGCGGCTGGCCACGCTGTGGGCGATCCGGCAGGGGCAGGCGGACGTGGTGCTGATTGCGGCGACGACGGCGCTGTACCGGCTGGCGCCGCCGTCGTTCATGGCGGGCAGCACGTTCCACTTCAAGCAGGGGCAAAAGCTGGATGAGGCGGCGCTGAAAAGCCAGCTCACGCTGGCCGGTTACAGCCACGTCACGCAGGTGGTCAGTCCGGGCGACTATGCGGTGCGCGGCGGGCTGATCGACCTGTTTCCGATGGGCAGCGCCGCGCCTTACCGGGTGGATCTGTTCGACGACGAGATCGACGCCATTCGCGCCTTTGACCCCGACACGCAGCGCAGCTTGCACCCCGTGCCCGAAGTGCGCCTGCTGCCGGGGCGCGAGTTCCCAATGGACGATGCGGGCCGCGCCAAGTTCCGCCAACGCTGGCGCGAGTTGCTGGAAGGCGACCCGACCAAAAGCCGCATTTACAAGGACATGGGGCATGGGGTGGCGACAGCGGGCATCGAGTATTACCTGCCGCTGTTTTTCGACGCTACCGCGACGGTGTTCGACTACCTCGGCCCGCACGCCACGCTGGCGCTGCACGGCGATCTGGAAGCCGCGTTCCAGCAGTTCGCGCGGGATGCGCGCGAGCGTTTTCGCATGGTTCAGGGCGACCCGCAGCGGCCCGCGCTGCCGCCGGAGGCGCTGTTTTTGAGCGCGGAGGATTTTTACCTTGCGGCGAAAACACATGCCCAAGTAGCGTTGCGGGCTTCACTCTCTCTCCCGCTTGCGGGAGAGGATTGGGGAGAGGGCCGGCCGCAGGCCGGGGGGCGCAACGTGGACGCCTCGCCGCGCACCCCCTCACCCTACTCTCTCCCGCAAGGGGGAGAGGGAAAAGAAAGCCCCCATTCCAGCCTTCCCCCAAAGGGGGAAGGAGCCAATACCCAATTCACCTCCCTGCCCGACCTGTCCGCCCAGCGCGGCACGGAGGAGCCTTTGGCCAAGCTCCAGGCCCACATCGCCGCTGGCCGGCGCCGCACGCTGATCCTGGCCGAAAGCGATGGGCGGCGCGAGAGTCTGCTGGACTTTCTGCGCGCATCCGGCCTGAACCCGCCGCCCTTCGCTTCACTGGACGAATTTGCCGCCGCCAGCGCGCGCGCCGGCATCGCCACCGGCGCACTGGCGGCGGGTTTTGCGTGGGTAGAAGGCGGCATCGACTTCGTCACCGAAACCGAACTGTTCGCCGCCGGCCAGACCACGCGCCGTCGCCGCCGCAAGCAGGAGCAGGCCAGCGATGTCGAGGCGCTCATCAAGGACTTGAGCGAACTGAACGTGGGCGATCCGGTGGTGCACGCGCAGCATGGCATTGGCCGCTACCGGGGCCTCATCCACCTCGATCTGGGCGAGAAAAACCCCGACGGCACGCCCGCGCCGCAAGAAATGCTGCACCTGGAATACGCGAGCCACGCCACGCTGTACGTGCCGGTGTCGCAACTGCACCTGATCGGGCGCTACACCGGCGTTTCTTCCGACGAAGCGCCGCTGCACAAACTCGGCTCCGGCCAGTGGGAAAAAGCCAAGCGCAAGGCTGCCGAGCAGGTGCGCGACACGGCGGCGGAGCTGCTCGACATCCACGCCCGCCGCGCCGCGCGCGAGGGCTTTGCGTTCCGCTTGCACCCGCAAGAGTACGAGGTGTTTGCGGGCGATTTCGGCTTCGAGGAAACCGCCGACCAACAGGCCGCCATTCACGCCGTCATTCAGGACATGATCTCGCCGCGCCCGATGGACCGTCTGGTCTGCGGCGATGTGGGCTTTGGCAAAACCGAAGTGGCGTTGCGCGCGGCCTTCGTCGCGGTGATGGGCGGCAAGCAGGCCGCGCTGCTGGCGCCCACCACGCTGCTGGCCGAGCAGCACTACCAGACGCTGGCCGACCGTTTCAGCAAATGGCCGGTGAAGGTGGCGGAGATGAGCCGCTTTCGCAGCGCCAAAGAAATCACCGCCGCCGCCAAGGGGTTGGCCGAGGGCAGCATTGACATTGTGGTAGGCACGCACAAGCTGCTTTCGCCCGCGATCCGGTTCAAGAACCTGGGGCTGCTGGTGATCGACGAGGAGCACCGCTTCGGCGTGCGCCACAAGGAAGCCATGAAGGCGCTGCGCGCCGAAGTCGATGTGCTCACGCTCACGGCCACGCCCATTCCGCGCACGCTGGGCATGGCGCTGGAGGGCTTGCGCGATCTGAGCGTGATCGCCACCGCGCCGCAACGCCGGCTGGCGATCAAGACCTTCGTGCGCAGTGAAGGCCATGGCGTGATCCGCGAAGCCGTGTTGCGCGAATTGAAGCGCGGCGGGCAGGTTTACTTTCTGCACAACGAAGTCGAAACCATCGAACACCGCCGCGCCAAGCTGCAAGAGCTGTTGCCCGAAGCGCGCATCGCCGTCGCCCACGGCCAGTTGCCCGAGCGCGAGCTGGAGCGCGTGATGCGCGACTTCGTGGCGCAGCGCCACAACCTGCTGCTGTGCTCGACCATCATCGAAACCGGCATCGACGTGCCCAGCGCCAACACCATCGTCATCAGCCGCGCCGACAAGTTCGGCCTGGCCCAGTTGCACCAGTTGCGCGGGCGCGTGGGCCGCAGCCACCACCAAGCGTATGCGTACCTGATGGTGCCCGACCTGGACAGCCTGACCAAGCAGGCCGCCCAGCGGCTGGAAGCCATCCAGCAAATGGAAGAGCTGGGCAGCGGTTTTTATCTGGCGATGCACGACCTCGAAATCCGCGGCGCGGGCGAGGTGCTGGGCGAAAACCAGAGCGGCAACATGCAGGAGATCGGCTTTCAGCTCTACAACGAAATGCTGGCCGAAGCCGTGCAGGCGCTCAAGGAAGGGCGCGAGCCTGATCTGAGGGGCCCCATGCAGGCCGTCACCGAAATCAACCTGCACGCCCCCGCCCTGCTGCCCAGCGACTACTGCGGCGACGTGCACCTGCGCCTGTCGCTCTACAAAAGGCTTGCCACCGCTGCCACCGACCGTCAGATCGACGCGCTGCTGGAAGAAATCGTGGATCGCTTCGGCGAGCTGCCCGCGCAAGCGCGCACGCTGATCGACGTGCATCGCCTGCGCGTGCTCGGCGCATCCTGCGGCGTCCAGAAAGTCGATGCCGCGCCCGGCGTCATCCACATCGGCTTCAAGCCCAACCCGCCCATCGACCCCATGGCCATCGTCCGCCTGATCCAGCAAAACAAACACATCCAACTCGCCGGCAACGACCGCCTGCGCATAACCCGCGCCCTGCCCGGCCCGCAAGAGCGCGCGCAAGCCGTGCGCGACGTGCTGGCAAGCATCTGGAAGGAACAGAAAACATCATGAGCAGCGCAGCATACGAGCACATCCGGCAAGGTTTGCAAGAAGCCATCGCCCACGCCAGAGGCGACGCGCGCGGCGTGCGTGTGTACCGCCCGCGCGCCATCGATGTCAAGTCCGTGCGCGCCAAAGCAGGCATGACGCAGACGCAATTTGCCCCCCGCTTCGGCTTTTCCGCCGCGACCCTGCGCCACTGGGAGCGAGGCGAGCGCAACCCGCGAGCGGTCGTCGAGTCGCTGGCCTGACAATGGGTGACTCCAAGGCAATCGCATCTAAATTTCTTAAGAATCAACAAGTTGGCGATGGAGCGCGGGTGTAAGGGCGAAAAATTTTTCGCCCTTGTGCTCAAAAGAGCGGCGGCGCTGGCAAAGAGACGCCGCAAGGCGAAAGATTTTTTCGCCCCTGCGAAGAAGGCACGGGTGTTATAGTCGACTCTGTAATAAATCGGAGCCACACTAAAGATTGTGTCCAATCCGGAAAGCATCATGGCCTACAGCGAAGACCTCAAGCAAAGGGTACTGGCTTTTGTGGCTGCCGGAGGCAGCAAGATTGAGGCAGCCAGGCTGTTTTCTCTGGCGCGCTCAACACTGTACG
>JAIRVJ010000076.1 GCA_031253955.1 Burkholderiaceae bacterium
AACACTGCTGTGGCGGTGCTCAAAATGCTGTGGAAGGGCGCTTTGTCTCATGTCGTGAAACTTGGGATGCCACAAGTTCTTGGTGTTGCTTGCGTGGGCGGTTCTTCAGACTATCCTTAACAAGTTGGCAATGGAGCGCGGGTGTAGGGGCGAAAAATTTTTCGTCCTTGGTCGCTCCCACAAGAACAGCGCTCTCCAATGATGCGCCGCAGGGCGAAAGATTTTTCGCCCCTGCCTCGGTCGCGGCGTGCTTGCGCGGGCAAGGCGCCCGCGCTCCAGCTTGTTGATTTTCAAAAAATTAGATACGTTGGCCCTGAACGCTCAACGCTCCACTTTGTATTCCGGCACCTGTGCCCTGAGCCAGTCGCGCAGCCCGCCGGCATCGGGCGCGGGGCCGCAGTTTTCCAGCCACGGCTGCACTTCGTCCAGCAGGCCCGCGCGCGGCGGCGGGACTTTGGCGATGCGCAGCTTGGGGTGCGGGGTGGGCGCGGTGGTCTCGTCGCTGGCCAGCAGCTCTTCGTAGAGCTTTTCGCCGGAGCGCAGGCCGGTGAAGGCGATGGGAATTTCCTGCTCGGTTTTGCCGGACAGGCGGATCAGCATCCGCGCCAGTTCGACGATTTTGACCGGCTCGCCCATGTCGAGCACGCAGATCTGGCCCGACAGCCCCATCAGCCCGGCTTGCAGCACCAGTTGCGCCGCTTCGGGGATAGTCATGAAGTAGCGCACGATGTCCGGGTGCGTCACGGTGACGGGGCCGCCAGCAGTGATCTGTTCGGCAAAAAGGGGCACGACCGAGCCGCTGGAACCGAGCACGTTGCCAAAACGTACCGACACGAATTGCGTGGCCGGGTATTCGGCGGCCACCGCCTGCGTCACCTGCTCGGCCAGGCGCTTGCTCGCGCCCATGACGTTGGCGGGATTGACGGCCTTGTCGGTGGAGATGAGCACGAAACGCTGCGCGCCCGCTTCGCCCGCGATGCGCGCGGCGTTCAGGGTGCCCAGCACGTTGGTGCGCAGCGCCTCTATTTCGTTGCACGATTCCATCAACGGCACGTGCTTGTAGGCGGCGGCGTGCAACACCACTTGTGGAGGATGCGCGGCGGCGATGGCGCGCAGGCGCTCAGGCTCGCGCACGCTGGCGGTGTAGTACCGCGCCTGGAGCGCGGGGAATTCGCGGCGCAGGGTTTGCTGGAGTTGATAGGTGGCGTATTCCGACTGGTCCACGCACACCAGGCGCGCCGCGCCAAAGCGCGCCACTTGCCGGCACAACTGCGCGCCGATGGAGCCGCCCGCGCCGGTAATCAACACGGTGCGCCCGGAAAACAACCCAGTCAGTCCGCGTATGTCCAGTTGCACCGGCTCGCGGCCGAGCAGGTCTTCCAGTTGCACGCGGCGCAGTCCGCCGGCGCTGGCCGCGTGGGCCGCTCGGGTTTGCAGCCATTCGTCCGCCGCCGGCAGGGTCAGCAGGTTCAGACCCGCGCCCGCGCCGCCCAGTAGCGCTTGGCGCCGCGCGGGCGCGCCCGGCGGCCCGGCCAGCAAAACGGCGCGCGCGCCCTGCTCGCGCGCGATGTCCGCCAGCCGATCCACCGCGCCCAGCACGGTCACGCCGCGCACGCTGCGCCCGGTATCGGACGCCAGCGGCGAAACGATGCCCGCCACGCGCCAGCCTGGCACACCCTTCAAAGTCAGCAAGGCGTGGTCGGCTTCATCGAGCTTGCCCAGCACCAGCAGCGGCTGGCCCGCCTGCGGCGGCGTCTGCGCGCGTTCGGTAAAAGTGCGCCAGGCGGCGCGCGCGGCGAGCAGCAGCACCAGCGTGAGCAGCCCGGCAATCGGAAATACCGCGCGTGGAAAGCCCTCCACGCGCAGCCCCATGACCGCCGCGGTGGTGAGCAATTCGCCCAGCAGCACGCCGGCGGCGATGCGCCGCACGTCGGCCAGACTGACGTAGCGCCACGACTGGCGCGGCACGCGCAGCAGCGCCAGCCCCAGCGCCATGCCCGCCAGCGCGATGGGCAAGGTCAGCCAGGCTTGACCGCGATAGTCCGGCGGCAGCTCGAAATTAAAGCGCAGCCAGAACGCCGCGATCCAGCCCAGCGCCATCAAAGGCAGATCGGGCAGCCAGCTTTTGCTGGCGGCGCTGCGCGCCAGGCCATCTGCGAAACGCGGCCAGAAACCGTTGGGGCGATTCATACCAGTTGGCGTTCAAACGCATGAAAAATTGTTGTCAATGCAGTGCGTGCTTTTCCCCTTGCCCGCAAGCGGGAGAGGGGGTCATGCGCGCCAATCCGTATCAGCACGTCCGCCTCTCGTCATCCCCGCGCGGCTGGAACAGCGCCCGCAGCGTCCGCGCGATGATCCGCAAATCGCCCGCCACGTTATGCCGCCGCACGTAATCGAGGTAATAGCGCTGCTTGAGCGGCAGCACCTCGCGCACGTAAACACTTTCCGGGTCGTCGCCCCGGTCATGCGCGGCGGCCAGCAGCCGCTCTTCATCGCGGAATTCGATGGCCGCCAGGTCGGTCATGCCGGGCCGCACCGCCAGCACTTCGCGCCGCACCGCGTCGGGATACAGCGCCATGTAGCGCGGCACCTCCGGGCGCGGGCCGACCAGGCTCATGTCACCTTTGAGCACGTCAATCAACTGCGGCAATTCGTCGAGCTTGGCGCGGCGCAGCCAGCGTCCGCTGGCGGTAATGCGCGCGTCACCCGCCGCGGTAATTTGGGCACCGCCATCGGTCGTGCGCATGGTGCGGAACTTGTGAATACGAAACAGCCGCCCGCCGCGCCCCACCCGCTCCTGCCGGAAAAACACCGGCCCCGGCGTATCGCGCTTGATGCGCAGCGCGATGAACGCCAATAGCGGCGCAAGCAACACCAGGCCGAGCGCGGCCAGCAGCACGTCCAGCGCGCGTTTGGCGGCAGCGCGGGCAAGGCCGGTCATACCACTCCACGTCACCGCACCACCGCCCGCAGCGCGGCGATGATGCGGTCTTGCTCCGCATCGCTCATCGCCGTGAACAGCGGAAGGCTGACCATGCGCTGATACGCACGGTCGGCCACCGGAAACTGTTCGGGCTTGAGGCCGTAGCGGTCGCGCCAGTACGGTTGGCGGTGCAGCGGAACGTAATGCACGCTCGTGCCGATGCCCGCGTCGCTCAACGCCTGAATCACTTCATCGCGCGTGACGCGGGCATGGTCGGCCAGCTGGATCACGTACAGGTGCCAAGCGTGCGTCTCGCCCGGCGGCGCGGCGGCAGGCAAGATCAAGGGTAGATCGGCCAGCGCCTGGTGGTAACGCTGTGCCAGTTGCTGGCGGCGCCGGGCAAATTCCGGCAGCCGCGCAAGCTGCACGCGGCCCAGTGCGGCGGCGATGTCGGTCAGGTTGTATTTGAAGCCGGGCGCGACGATTTCGTAATACCACGCGGGCGCGCGGCTTTGAAAACGGTCGAACGCATCGCGGCTGATGCCGTGCAGCCGCATGATGCGCATCCGCTCGGCCAGCGCCGCATCAAACGTCACCACCATGCCGCCCTCGCCCGTCGTCATGCCCTTGTTGGCGTAAAAGCTGAATACCGTGGCGCTGCTGGGCAACGCGCCCACCAGCCTGCCTTGGCTGGTAGCGGGCAGCGCGTGCGCGGCGTCTTCCACCACGCGCAGATTATGGCGGCGCGCAATCTCGAAGATCGCCGTCATGTCGCAGGCCAGTCCGCCGTAGTGCATCGGCAAAATCGCCTTAGTGCGCGGGGTGATGGCCGCCTCGATGCCCGCCGGAGCTATGCACAGCGTGACCGGATCGACATCCACCAGCACCGCGTCCGCACCCAGATAACGTGCCACTTCCACCGTGGCGGTGAACGTAAGCGTGGGCGCAATCACCTCGTCGCCCGGCCCGACGCCGATGGCTTCCAGTGCCAGATGCAACCCGGCGGTGGCCGAATTGACCGCGATGGCCTGCACGCCGCCGCCCAGCCAAGCGGCAAACTCCTGCTCGAACGCGCGCGCCTGCGGCCCGGTGGTGATCCAGCCCGAACGCAACGCCTGCGCCACGGCGTCAATCTCCGCCTGGCCGATATCCGGGCGGGCAAAGGGGATGAACGGAGGGGATGGATTGGGCATGGAGTGTTGAGCGTTGAGCGCTTGGCGCGCAGCATTGCAGCATATCCCACGCGGGCCATGCCCTGCATAATTACCTGTTCACGGGAATACCGCACGCGAGGTCAGCATGGGATACGCCGCACGCCAGGCCGCAATGACGGTCGAGGAATTTCTGGCTTGGGAAGCCAAACAAACGGTACGCCACGATTTCGTCGCTGGCGTGCCTTACGCAATGGCTGGCGCGGAAGACCGGCACGTCACGGTCAGCATGAATGTTGCCATGGTCTTGCGCCAGCACCTGTCCGGCTCGCCCTGCCGCGCCTACATGGCCGACATGAAAGTCGCCGCCGCCGACGAGCGCAGCTTTTTTTATCCGGACGTGCTCGTCACTTGCAGCGCCGCCGACCGCCAACGCCCGCTCGTCAAGCGCGAGCCAACGCTGATCGTTGAAGTGCTCTCGCCTGGCACCGCTGCTTATGACCTGGGCGCCAAGTTCGCGCACTACCGGCAAATCCCCGCGCTGCGCGAAATCGCCTTCATTGACCTGGACGCGCGCCGCACCGACGTGTACCGCAAAAGCGCCGACGGCCTGTGGGTGCTGCGCTCTTTCGATGCCGGCGCGGACGTGCAACTGGCCTCGGTCGATCTGACCATCACCGC
>JAIRVJ010000083.1 GCA_031253955.1 Burkholderiaceae bacterium
CGCAGCCCTTCCAGCAAGGGCGCTATCTGCTCAAACTGCTCTCGGGTGATGTCACTGGGATACTTCTTTCTCATCCCCGTAGTGTCGGCTATCGGAAAAGATTTTGAACAGACTCTAAGAACGCGTTTACGATCCCGACGCGAGGTGTGCGGGATGCTGCATTGGGATGGGTTGCAAGGCGCAATCCTCGCCAATGGCCAGTGCCATTGGCAAGGATTGCAACGTGGCAGACCACCCAAATCCGCGCCCGCACGCCCGTGCCGGGATCGTAAACACGTTCTGAGGGTAGCGTTGAGTGTGCGCCGCTAGAATGAAGCACGCTTCTTCAGCGTGCCGCCCGGCAAGACAAATTCCACTTTTCGCCCATTCGCCATGCCCCCCATCCACCTCTTTCAGCGCCCGCACTACACCTCGGATGCCACCGGGTTTCTCGACCAGCTCAAACGCGACCGGCCTGATCTGGGCGAGCGCCAGCGCGAAGGCCGCGCCTTGCTGTGGGACAAGCCGGTGGACCGCGAACTGCAAGCCGGATTCCAGGCCGCCCGCGTGCCGCAAAAACCCTACGTCTATCAAAGCGAATGACGCTTGGATTGCTCCCGGTTTTATAAGAGAAATCGGGCGCAAACACAGGCAGCACTTGGGCTAACAGCTCATCTGTTGGTAGCATGATCCCCCTCGAACCCGCGTTGCTGCCCGACCCCGCGCCCACCGGCGCGCAGGCGCTGCCCGAAGTGGTGGACCATGTGGCCGTGGCGCGTTTGTACGGCGAGCCGCTGTTTGCCCTGCCGCAAGACCTGTACATTCCGCCCGACGCGCTGGAAGTATTCCTCGAAGCTTTCGAGGGGCCGCTTGATCTGCTGCTGTACCTGATCCGCCGGCAGAACTTCAACATCCTCGACATCCCGATGGCCGCCGTCACGCGCCAGTACCTGAGCTACGTGGACGAAATCCGCAGCCGCAACCTGGAACTGGCCGCCGAATACCTGCTGATGGCCGCCATGCTGATCGAAATCAAGTCGCGCATGTTGCTGCCGCCGCGCAAAACCGCCGAGGGCCGCGAGCCGGAAGACCCGCGCGCCGAACTGGTGCGCCGCCTGCTGGAGTACGAGCAGATCAAGCTCGCCTCCGCGCGGCTGGCCGAAGTGCCCCAGTACGGGCGCGACTTTTTCAAGGCGCAGGTGTATGTGGAGCAGGCGCTCCAGCCGCGCTTTCCCGACGTTCACCTGGCCGACCTGCAAGCCGCCTGGCGCGACATTTTGAGGCGCGCCAAGCTGGTGCAACGCCACAAAATCACGCGCGAGGAACTGAGCGTGCGCGAGCACATGAGCCTGGTGCTCAAGAAATTGCAAGGCCGCCGCTTCGCCCCCTTCGAGGAACTGTTCGACCCTGCACGCGGCGCGCCCGTGCTAGTCGTCACCCTGATCGCCCTGCTGGAGCTGGCCAAGGAAAACCTGATCGAAGTCACCCAAGCCGAAGCCTACGCGCCGATTTACGTGCGGCTGGCGTTTACGGTGGTGTGAGGCGGCGTTGTATGTTGCGAGTGGTTTTGGTTTGCCGGTTGCAGGGGCGGAAAATTTTTCGCCCCTGCGCAGCATCGCCTTCATAATCGGCGCGATGCTGCATCGCCACCTCAACCATCAGCGTTTCACCCTCGCTGCCATTGACGACGTGATCGCGCGCGGTCAGTGGGGCGATTGGGCGGAACTGCGCCGGGCTGTTTTGTCCGACCGCGCCCTGCTGGACAAGGTGGAGCGCGTGTGCCGCCCCTATCTGGCCGACCCCTATGCCCAGCGCCATTACTTCTGGATGCACTATGTCCAAGCCCACCGCGCAGATGCCTGATTGGGAACTGGTGCTGCCGAGGTGATTCGATTTCGCGTTCAAGATGATGAGAAACCGGCCCAAAAAATGGTCATTCCCGCGCGGATGGATAGGCGCTAACTTAAGGATCAATCGCTTGCGTTTTGCCCCTTCCCCCGCGCGCGGGGGAAGGTTGGGATGGGGGCAGCGGCGCATCGCAAGCGCAGTACTTTTTCCAGCGCCGCACGCCCCCACCCCAGCCCTCCCCCGCACGCGGGGGAGGGGGAAAACCGCGCAAGCGTCAGTAACACTTACCCCAAGTTAGCGCCTAGGCGCTTTCGCGGGAACGACGAAGTATTTTTCTTGTCCTGAAATGGAAAAGGAATAAAGCGATGCGTGCATTCTGGATCCTTGTTCTTTCGTGCTTTTTTCTGGCGTGCGCTCCAGCGCGCGCCGCGTCCGCGGACGACGAGGCGCGGAGAAACGAAGGGGAGGCGGCAGCAATTTTGAAAGCGCGCGAGGGGCTGGCCGATAGCGTTACCTACATGGCGGGCCGGATGGATCTTTTTCCGGCGCACGCGCCGGAAAAAATGCGGGTTCTGACATCGTCGCAGAGCCAGGAAGTGCGCGACCTTTGGGGGCGCTTTCTCGATTACCAATTGATGCTCGACGCTTCCTGGCGGCGCTTGAGCGAGCGCGGGCAGCAAGAACCGCCGGAAGACGCCACGCATTTGGCCGTGCGTTATGCCGCGTTCCTGACGCGCTACCGCTATGCGCTGGAATTCATCCGGCTGGCCGACGCCGATCCGGCGGTGCGCATCGTCCTGAACGAACCCGTGACCGAAATCGGCCTGCCCGGGCGCAGTTACGCCGATTTCAAATTCCGCTTTCTGCATGTGGCGATGGCCGGCGAGTTCGCGGCGCTGTCCGCCTCATATGCGGCGAGCCGGGGCGATGAGAAAGCGACGCCGCTGGGCCCCGCCATCCGGGAGGATGAGCGTTATCTGTGGCGGACGGGCAGGGCGCACGGTCTTGTGAACACGCTGCGCAACGCCGGCCAGATTGTGCAGGAGGGCGGATCAAAGCTGATCTTTCCGGCCCAGAAAGGCATTTCCGAATGGATGGGGCAAACGCGCGTGGCGAGCGGCGATTTTTTAATGTCCGCCGGGCAGATCGCCGCGCTGCACGCCAAACTGCGCCCGGGCGATATTCTGCTGGAGCGGCGCGAGTGGTACCTGTCCAACATCGGCCTGCCCGGATTCTGGCCGCACGCGGCGCTGTACATCGGCGACGCGCAAGAGCGCGGCGCGTATTTCGACACCCCGGAAATCCGCGCCTGGCTGAAAACGCAGGGCGTCACCGGCGAGCGTTTTGAAACCTTGCTGCAAACGCGCTACCCCCGCGCTTACCGCCTTGCCGGGCAGCCCGGCGAGGCGGGCGCCATGCCTCGAATCATCGAAGCGGTCGGCAAAGGCGTTATTTTTACCTCGCTGGAGCACTCGGCGGCGGCGGACTCGGTGGCGGCGCTGCGGCCGCGCCTGTCGCGCCTGGAAGTCGCCCAGGCGGTGCTCAAATCCTTCGACTATTTTGGCCGCCCCTACGATTTCGATTTCGATTTCCGCACCGACGGGCAACTGGTTTGCACGGAACTGGTGTTCAAGTCGTACCGGACGGAAAAGGGCCGCCGCGGGCTGGACTGGCCGTTGAGCGTGATTGCGGGCCGCCCGGTGCTGACCGCCAACAACATCGTGCGGCATTTCGACGAAACCTGGGAAACGCCCGCGCAACTGGTCGATCTGGTGGCGTTTTTCGACGGCCACGCGCGCGCGGGCCAAGCGCAAGAAAGCGATCTGGAAAGTTTCCGCGCCAGTTGGCGCCGCCCCAAATGGCACATTCTGGTGCAGGAGCCGCAGCCGGAGCAGGGTTCGCGGCAAGAGGGTAATTAGCAAGCGCGGATGGAAAAATAAACGCTCAACGCTCAACGCTCAACGCTCTTGGGTGCCAGCCGGTGCGTATGCGCGCCGTGGTTGGGTAGCCATTGGGGCAGGAGAGAGCCGGCCACCATGCCGATGAAGGCGGCGATCAGGCCGGCGAGCTGGCCGGGGAATGCTTGTGCCCAATCGGGGCGAATCTCCTCCAGAAACGCCACCCACACGCCGATGCCCAGCAGAATCGACAGCGCCGCGCCCTGCGTGGTGGCGCGCCGCCAGTACAGGCCCATGACCAGCGGCACGAACGCGCCCACCAGCGTGACCTTGTAGGCGCCGGACACCAGTTCGTAGATCGACGTGCCTTTCATCTTGATGGCGTAGGCCAGCACGCTCAGCGAGAAGATCAGGATGGTGGTGCGCATGGCGATCAGCCGCTGCCGGTCGCTCATGGCGGGGTACAGGTTTTTCAGGATGTTTTCGACGAAGCTGGTCGATGGCGCCAGCAGCGTGGCCGACGAGGTGCTCTTGATGGCCGACAGCAGCGCGCCGAAGAACAGGATTTGCAGGAACAGGTTCATGTGCCCCATGATGAAGGCGGGCAGCACTTTCTGGTAGTCCTCGGTGGCGATCTTCAGGGCGTCCTCGCCCATCACCACCACCGCCGCCGTGACGATGAACATGGGCACAAAGGCAAACACGATGTAGGCCGCCCCGCCGATCATCGCGCCGCGTTGCGCGGTGCGTGCATTCTTGGCCGACATGACGCGCTGGAACACGTCCTGCTGCGGAATGCTGCCCAGCATCATGGTGATGCCCGCGCCGATGAAAAACGCCAGTTCCTTGAAGCTCGGCTCCGGCCAGAAGCGAAACAGGTGCTTGCTGCTGGCCAGGGCGATCACCTTGTCCGCGCCGCCGGCCAGATTGGCGGCGAAGATGGCGATGACCGACAGGCCGATGACCAGCACGATCATCTGGATGAAATCCGTCCACGCCACGGCCAGAAAGCCGCCGATCACCACGTACACCAGCACCGCCGCGGTGCCGGCGATCATGCCCGCGGTCTCGGAGATTTCGCCCACCGACAGCACGTTGAACACCTTGCCCAGCGCGGTGATCTGTGCGGCCACCCAGCCCAGGTAGCTGAGAATGATCGTCACCGAGCAGAACACTTCCACGCCCTTGCCGAAGCGCTGGCGGTAGAAGTCGCCGATGGTTAGCAGGTTCATGCGGTAAAGGCGCGCGGCGAAGAACGCACCCACCAAAATCAGACAGGCGCCCGCGCCGAACGGGTCTTCCACGATGGCGTTCAGCCCGCCTTGCACGAAGTTGGCCGGAATGCCCATCACCGTTTCCGCGCCGAACCAGGTGGCAAACGTGGTGGTGACGATCATCATCAGCGGCAGATTGCGCCCGGCCAGCGCGAAGTCCGACGTGGTCTTGATGCGCCGCCCGGCCCACACGCCGATCATCAGGGTGCCGATCAGGTAGGCGATGACGAAGAAGAGGAGGGTCCAGTTCATGGCCGCACGGTTTTTCTCCCTCTCCCGCTTGCGGGAGAGGGTTGGGGAGAGGGCCAGCCGAAGGCTGATGGGCGCTTGTTTTTGCGCTGTATTCGCGGATACGCCCTGCCGGCCTGCGGCCGGCCCCTCTCCCCTGCCCCTCTTACGCAAGCGGGAGAGGGAAAGAAAACAGCCGGCGCGCCCGAAAAAATGTGCATGGCCAAATCAAAACTGCGTTGGATTCAGTGCCCGATCCAGCGCCACAGCCACGGCTCAAGCAGCAACGCCGCCAGCACGCCCAGCGCAAAGCACAGCAGGCCGAGGGCGAGGCGCTCTAGCAGCCGGCGCGTGCGGCGCTGCTCTTGCGCCAATTCGGCGATAGCGCGCGACAAGTCTTCCGAGGGCCGTTGCGCCAGATAGCCGTGCAGCAGGCGCGGCAGATCGGGCAGCAGTTTGGCGTAGTACGGAGCCTGCTCCTTGAAGCCCGTCCACAGCCCTCTGGGGCCGATCTGGTCGCGCATCCAGCGTTCCAGGAAGGGCTTGGCGGTGTGCCACAAGTCCAGTTCCGGGTCGAGCTGGCGGCCCAGCCCCTCGATGTTGAGCAGCGTTTTTTGCAGCAGCACCAGTTGCGGCTGGATTTCGACATGAAAACGCCGCGAGGTCTGAAACAGCCGCATCAGCACCATGCCGAGCGAAATTTCCTTGAGCGGCCG
This sequence comes from Burkholderiaceae bacterium, assembly GCA_031253955.1. Lineage (GTDB taxonomy): Bacteria > Pseudomonadota > Gammaproteobacteria > Burkholderiales > Burkholderiaceae_C > Ottowia. The sequence continues at coordinate 5,944 of JAIRVJ010000083.1, forward strand.
GTCGAAATACGGCTCGCACACGCTGCGTACCGCCGCCTCCAGTTCATCGACGCGCGTGTCCTTGGGCACCCAGCCGCTTTCGATGTGCAACTCGGCCACGCGCTTGTAGTCGCGCCGGAAAAAGGCCGTGAAGTTCTGCGCCAGATATTCCTTGTCGTACTGCGTGAGCGTGCCCACGATGCCGAAGTCCAGCGCGATGTAGCGCCCGAAAGTTTCCGGCGCGGTGCTCACCATGATGTT
>JAIRVJ010000148.1 GCA_031253955.1 Burkholderiaceae bacterium
ATTGCACGTCACTGCACGCAACAAGCTCAAGAGCGCCCAGAAGCGAGCGTCGATCATCGCCTCGTGCTGGATGCAAGCTACGCTCTGGTAATGTCATGAATTTAGAGAAACTCAATAATTCAGCTCGGGAGCGGCGTATCGCCGTACCTGTGCCTCGTCGCCATCCAGCGTGATCTCGATGACGGTGTTAATTAGATCCGCCGCGTCCCCGATCTCATCAAGCGCGATCTCGAAAAGCTGGGTGAGCGCCCTGCGCTCGCGCAACCTGGGATCGCAGTTCAGGCACACCAGGCCAGGATGAATCTGCTCCTTCGTGGTGTGGCCCGGCCTGCCTTTGCCGCCGCGAAAGTCTTTGCTGTTGTTGGTCACCAAAACCATGTCATGGCTGATCGCCAGCGGCGCCAGCTCCCAATCCTTCAACCCGGATTGGCCCAGCCACGGCACGAAACTCGCCTCATGCCCCCATTTTCTGGCGGTTTCGACCAACTCTGGCGGCAAGCACTCGTCGATCAGGAACTTTATCGCTCGCCGAGCTTCACCCGCATGGACGACACAAGTTTCCACTGCGGGTTGAGATCGCCAAACGACTTGGGCCGGCCGCGTTGCGGATGTGTCTTCACCCATAGCGGCGCTGCCTCGATCATCTCGCCGGTCACGGTGGGGAAGGATTTCTGGATGACTTTTTTGCTTTCTCCAGCAGCCAGCCATGCGGCGATGGTCCGAACCGGCACACGCGTGCCGGCAAACACGGGCTCCCCGTTCATGGTGGCTTCATGGGAGTCCACCAGAGCCTCCGCTTTAACCAGAGCCGCCGCCCGGTGGACGGCATCTTCGGCGAAACCTTTCACATCGACGCGGATCACGCCATCAATCGAAACCGACCAATCCATGCCGCCAAGCCTGGCATTCGCTTTTTCCATGCGCCCGGCCAGTTCGTCCATGACTTGCCGGCGCGCGTCTTTCGTCAAGGCGGCGCTCTCGTGGAAGTAAAACGAGCCAAGCACGCAAGCGAACGTATCGAACCTGCGAACAGCCTTGGCGGTTTCCAGCAGAGGAGGCGGCAACAGATCCTCGTCAACGAGCCGATGAATGTCCCGCTCGTCAACGTTGGCGATGAAGGCAGCCTCCGTGGCGCTGCTGCAGCGCATGACCAGTTCAGTCATAGCCATCTTGGGACTCCGATTGAAATATTCCGATGAGACGGATTATTTATCAAACGGAGCCTTTTTGCAAATCAGGCGCTGGAATTCAAGCCAGCCGCGCCGGGGCTGCTGGCGGCGCGGCTTACTCAATCGCCTTGCCGATATCCTCCACCACTTTCTTGGCGTCGCCGAAGACCATCATGGTCTTGTCCATGTAGAACAGTTCGTTGTCCAGCCCGGCGTAGCCGGCGGCCATGGAACGCTTGTTGACGATGACCGTGCGGGCCTTGTGCGCCTCCAGAATCGGCATGCCGTAGATCGGGCTGCCCTTCACATGGGCGGCGGGGTTGACCACGTCGTTGGCGCCCAGGATGATCGCCACGTCGGCCTGGCCGAATTCGCCGTTGATGTCTTCCATCTCGAACACCTGGTCGTAGGGCACTTCGGCCTCGGCCAGCAGCACGTTCATGTGGCCGGGCATCCGGCCCGCGACGGGGTGGATGGCGTATTTCACGTCGATGCCTTTGGCCACGAGCTTGTCGGCCAGTTCCTTGACCGCGTGCTGCGCGCGCGCCACCGCCAGGCCGTAGCCGGGCACGATGATGACGCGGTCGGCGTTGCCGAGCATGAAGGCGGCGTCGTCGGCGCTGCCGCTCTTGACGGGCCGCTGCTCCTTGCCGCCCGCGGCGGCCGCGCCCGCCTCGCCGCCGAAACCGCCCAGAATCACACTGAAAAACGACCGGTTCATGGCCTTGCACATGATGTAGCTCAGGATCGCGCCGGAGCTGCCCACCAGCGAGCCGGAGATGATGAGCATGCTGTTGTCCAGCGAAAAGCCGATGCCCGCCGCCGCCCAGCCGGAGTAGCTGTTGAGCATGGACACCACCACCGGCATGTCCGCCCCGCCGATGGGGATGATGAGCGTCACGCCGATCACGAAGCCCAGTGCGCACACCAGCGCGAACGCGGGCGCGGCCTGCGTCTGCCAGAACCAGACCACGCCGCCGAGCGCCACCAGGCCCAAAATCAGGTTGATCCCATGCTGGCCGGGAAAAACCACCGGCGCGCCCTGAAACAGCCGGAATTTCGATTTGCCCGACAGCTTGCCCCAGGCAATGACCGAGCCGCTGAACGTGACCGCGCCGATGAACGCGCCCAGCGCCAGCTCGATGCGGTTGCCGTGCGGCAGCGGCCCGCCGTGTTCGGCGATGCCGAAGGCCCACGGTTCGGCCACGGCGGCGACGGCGATCAGCACCGCCGCCATGCCGATCATGCTGTGGAAGAACGCCACCAGTTCGGGCATCTTGGTCATCTCCACAGTCTTGGCGCGCCACGCGCCGTAACCGCCGCCGACCACCAAGCCCAGCAGCACCCAGGCTAGCCCCAGGCCGGAGCTGGAGAATTTGAAGATCAGCGCCGCCGTGGTGAACACGGCGATAGTCATGCCCGCCATGCCGAACAGGTTGCCCCGGATCGACGTGGTAGGGTGCGACAGCCCCTTGAGGGCCTGAATGAAACAGACGCTGGCAATCAGGTACAGCAGCGTGACGAGGTCCATGCTCATGCCCATTGCTCCTTATTTTGCAGCGCCTTGCGCTTGTCCCGCCTTGGTTTGGCGGTCTTTTTTCTTGAACATTTCAAGCATCCGCTTGGTCACGAGAAAGCCGCCGAAGATGTTCACCGCCGCCAGCGCGACCGCCGCCACGCCCATGGTTTTGGCGAAAGCGCCGTCGGTCAGCGCTGCCGCCAGCATGGCGCCGACGATGACGATGGCCGAAATGGCGTTGGTCACTGCCATCAGCGGCGTATGCAGCGCCGGGGTGACGTTCCACACCACGTGGTAGCCGACATAAATCGCCAGCACGAAGATGATGAGGTTGAAGACGATGGGCGAGATGGTTTCCATGGCGGATGGCTTCCTTATTTGCGCTTGACTTCGCCGCCCTGCGCCACCAGGCAGGCCATGACGATGTCGTCTTGCGGGTCGATGGTGAACGGCGCGTCCTTGGGCAGCACCAGTTTCAGAAAGTCGAGCACGTTGCGCGCGTACAGCGCCGACGAATCGGCGGCCACCAGCGCGGGCAGGTTGGTTTCGCCGACGAGCGTCACGCCATGCTTGACCACCGTTTTGCCGGCTTCGGTCAGTGGGCAGTTGCCGCCCGCGGAGCCGTCCGGGTTGGGCGCGCCTTTGCCGGCGGCGATATCGACGATCACCGAGCCGGGCTTCATGCTCTTGACCATCTCCTCGGTAATCAGCACCGGCGCGGCGCGGCCCGGAATGAGTGCGGTGGAAATTACCACGTCGGCCATGGCCACGCGCTTGGCGACCTCGGCCTTCTGGCGTTCCAGCCAGCTTGGCGGCATTGGCCGCGCATAGCCGCCCACGCCCTCGGCGGCGTCTTTTTCTTCCTGCGTTTCGTAGGGCACGTCAATGAACTTGGCGCCCAGCGATTCGACCTGTTCCTTGACGCTGGGGCGCACGTCGCTGGCCTCGATCACCGCGCCCAGCCGCTTGGCGGTGGCAATGGCTTGCAGCCCGGCCACGCCCACGCCCAGAATCACCACCCGCGCCGCCTTGATCGTGCCGGCGGCGGTCATCAGCATCGGGAACAGGCG
>JAIRVJ010000018.1 GCA_031253955.1 Burkholderiaceae bacterium
GGCTGCCCCAGCCACACGTACAGTGTTGAGCGCGCCAGAGAAAACAGCCTGGCTGCCTCAATCTTGCTGCCTCCGGCAGCCACAAAGGCCAGTACCCTTTGCTTGAGGTCTTCGCTGTAGGCCATGATGCTTTCCCGATTGAACACAATCTTTAGTGTATCTCCGATTTATTATGGAGTCGACTATAATGACCCGCGAAAGGAAGCCACCCCCATGTTCGATGTATTGATCCGCGAAGCCGGTGTGCGTTTCGGCTTGGGCGACAAGGCCCTGCCCTTCGCGCAAATGCTGCTGGCCTGCATGACCAGCCCGCAAGATGGCGGCTTGCCCGGCTTTCTGGAAAAGCTCAAGGCTGCCGGGCTGGAGCCGGCGGTGCAATCGTGGCTTGGCGGCGGCCCCGCCGCCAAATCCGTCACCCACACGCAACTGGAAAACGCGCTGGGCGCCAGCGGCGGGCCGCTGGCGCTGCTCACCGCCCGGCTCGACATGGAACGCGACCGCGCCACCGCCGCCTTGGGCTACCTGCTCCCGCCCATCGTCGGCCTGCTGACGCCGGGCGGCAGCCTGCCCGCGTCACTGCCCGCCGAAGCCACGAGCATGGCCGCCGCCGGTGCCAGCCTGCTGGCCGCGCCCGAACCGGCGCACAACGGCAGCCTGCTGAAATGGCTCTCCTGGGGCATGTTGGCGCTGGCCGTGCTGCTGGCGCTGGGCTACTACCTGACACGTTGAGCGTTTTGCGTTGAGCGGGGCTTTTTCCCAAGGAGCGGGAAGGTAGGGGCGAAAGATTTTTCGCCCCTATGGGCGCAACATGAATCGCATCGGAAGAACAAACATTGCTCTAAAATTCATAGCTAATACTCCATACAATATATGCGTTTTGTGTATATTTATAAATGAAATACACACAAAATCTTGGTATGCCGCTATCAAATTCAATTATTCCCCTCTTTTGGAAATAGCTTCACGCTCGACACAAAACGCCAGCCGCTCAACGCTTCATTCAATGACTTAAGAGCTTCTGCAATTCACCGGATTCGTACATTTCCAGCATGATGTCGGAGCCGCCGATGAATTCGCCCTTGACGTAAAGCTGCGGAATGGTGGGCCACTGGCTGTATTGTTTTATGCCCTGGCGGATGGCTTCGTCTTCGAGCACGTTGACGGCAGCGATGTTTTTCGGATCGACGCCGCAGGCTTTGAGTATCTGCACGGCGCGGCCGGAAAAACCGCACATGGGAAAGGCGGGATTGCCTTTCATAAACAGGACGATGCCGTGGTTCTTGACCAGTTGGTCGATGCGCGTCTGGACATCCTGTTGTATATCAGCCACGATGAAACTCCTTGCATGGACTCAAAAGTGAATTATTTCATTGCCGCGCGTCGGGTTTGGCACCCGGCGCTGGAATGAAAAAGGCGCGGGCCAAGCCGCGCCTTGCCGTGAAATGCACAAGCCGTTTCAGCGGGCGATCAGGAAACGGCTGCGCTCATGACCGGCGATCCAGCGGGGGGCTTTGCCGCGGCCGGTCCAGGTGGCGCCGGTGGCCGGGTCGCGGTATTTGGGCGATATCTTGCTGCCACTGCCGGCGCTGGCGCGGCGGCCCGACGGGAAAACGTCGCGCTGGGTCAGTTCATATTCAGCGACCATCGCGCGCACGCGGGCGGCGGCGTCCGATCTTTCACGCTTGCGCGCTTCCTTGATTTGCAAATCCAGCGCGGCTTTTTGCCGCATGAGTTCCTGGTAGTTGGTCATGGTGCTTGAATCTCCAGTAGTTAAAGCGGGAGCAATAATACCACCAATGACCGGCGCTGTGTCAAATTGGCGTTTTCATGGTTTTTACCCCGTGTCCATCGCCGGCGAGGGCGCGGCCTGGGCGGCGGGTAATGCGGCAATTTTGTCGATGCGGCGCCCGTCGAATGCGGTGACGGTAAAAACCCAGTCTTCGCATTCGATACGCTCGCCTTGGCTGGGCAAATGGCCGGTCACGCTCAGCAGTAATCCGGCGGCGGTGTTGTAGCGCCCTTTGTCTTCCAGGGGTAATTCCCTGATTTGCAGGCGCGCTTTCATCTCGTGAATGGGCATCAGCCCGTCGAGCAGCCAGCCGCCGTCGGGTAGGGGGGTAGCCCAGGCGTCCAGATTGGCGCCCGGCTCCAGTTCGCCGGTAATGGCTTCCAGCAAATCGCGCGGGGTCATCAGCCCCTGCACCACGCCATATTCATCGACCACCAGCATCAGGCGGCCGGCCTTGGCGCGCAATTGCTCCAGCATTTCCATTCCGCTCAGGGTTTCGGGCACGAATACGGCGGGCAGCACGTGCGCGCCGATGGCTATTTCCGGCTGGGCGCGCAGCTGCAGCAACTGCGCCAGGCTGATAATGCCCACCACGTCGTCCAGGTTGTCGTGGCATACCGGGTACCACGAATGCAGCCCGTCGCGGGCGGCGCAATCCGTGGCGGCAGCCACGCTCATATCGGCGCGCAGCCAGCGGATATCGTCGCGCGGCACCATCAGCGAAGTGAGTGGACGATCATCGAGGTGAAACACGTTTTGCACCATTTGCTGCTCGTGCGCTTCGATCAGCCCGGCATGAACGCCCTCGGCCAGGCTGGCGGCAATTTCTTCTTCGGTCACCACCCGCACCTTGGCGTCGTCAATGCGCAGCGCCTTGAGCGTTGCCCTGGTGCACAACGCCAGCAGCGCGACGAAGGGCCTGGCCGCCAGCGCCAGCCCGCGCATGGGCGGCGCCAGCCAGCGCGCCACGGTTTCGGGAAACAACTGGCCGATCCGCTTGGGCACCAGTTCGCCGAACACGATGGTGATGAAGGTAATGGCGGCCACCACCAGCGCGGTGGCGGTAATGCGAGCGGCGCGTTCGTGCAGGCCCAGCCCCATCAGGGCGCCGGCCACCGGGACGCTGAAAGCGGCCTCGGCGACGATGCCGTTGAGAATGCCGGTGGCCGTGACGCCCACCTGCACGATGGACAGGAACTGGGTCGGATTGCCCAGCAGCTTGAGCGCGGCGGCCGCGCCCGCGTCGCCCTCCTCCTGCATTGCCAGCAGCCGCGCCTTGCGGCTGGAAGCCAGCGCCAGTTCCGCCATGGCGAAAACGCCATTGAGCAGCGTGAGCAAAACGATCAGCAGCAGGTTCATGCAGACCGGGTGCGCGCCCGGTAGAAAATCGGGATCATGGCACTCTACCTGATCGGCGACATTCAGGGCTGCGACCAGGCGCTGGAGCGGCTGCTGCAAGAAATCGGCTTTTCGCCCAGCCGCGACCGGCTGCTGCTGCTGGGCGATCTGGTCAACCGCGGCCCCGATTCGCTGGCCGTGCTCACCCGCGTCATGGCGCTGGGCGAGGCTGCCCAGACCGTGCTGGGCAACCACGACCTGCACCTGCTGGGCACGGCTGTGGGCGCGCGCCGCGCCGGGCGCAGAGACACGCTGCAAGACATTCTGAACGCGCCCGAACGCGATGCGCTGCTGGGCTGGCTGCGCCGGCAACCGCTGGCGCTGGCCGAGCACGGCGTGCTGGCGGTGCACGCGGGCGTGCTGCCTTCATGGACGCTGGCGCAAACCCTGGCGCTGGCCGGCGAGCTGCAAGCGGCGCTGCGCGGCCCCGGCTGGCGCGATTTTCTGCACGAGATGTATGGCAACCAGCCCGGCCAGTGGAGCGAGCAACTAAGCGGCAGCGCCCGCCTGCGCGTCATCGTCAACGCGCTCACGCGACTGCGTTTTTGCACCGCCGATGGCCGCATGGAGTTCGACACCACCAGCGCCCCCGGCAGCCCGCAAGGGCGCGCGGCGGCCGCCGGGGGCTACCTGCCGTGGTTCGACGCGCCGGGCCGCCGCACGGCAGGCGACGTGTTGGCCTTCGGCCACTGGTCCACCCTCGGCTGGCTGGCCGGGCGGCCCGACCTCATCGCGCTGGACACCGGCTGCGTCTGGGGCGGATTTTTAAGCGCCGTGCGTCTGGGGCCCACCGCGCATGAGCGCGAACTGATCCAGGTGCGCTGCCCGCAAGCCCAAGCGCCGGAGTAACGCGGTTTGGATTTATGTGGGGGCGAAAAATCTTTCGCCCTGCGGCGTTTCCTTCAAGGCTGCGTTCTCTTTTTGCGCGAACAATGACGAAAAATTTTTCGCCCCTGCCGTCTTTTCAAAAAATATCGAATTAGTAGCTATATACCAAGTAATTATATGAATTTACAATATAAAATATATTATAAAACTATACAATAACAACGAAAACAGCTATCAAAATCGTATTCTTCTTGCTCACCCGGCAGCCAGCCAGTCCAGCACCGGCAACGCGCCGGGCAGCAGGGGGGCGACGCTGACGGGCAGGCGCTGCCAGCGGTATTGCTGGCCTTCGCGCATTTGCAGCGCGCCGCGCCAGCCGGTGACGCGGCAAAAATGCAGGCGCACCAGCGCGTGCGGGTAATCGACGCGCTGCTCGCGCCAGCGGGCGATGCAGGCGGGCAGCGCCTGAATGCCGAGTTCTTCGCGCAATTCGCGCATCAGCGCCTGTTCCACCGTTTCGCCCGCTTCGATCTTGCCGCCGGGAAATTCCCAATAGCCCGCATAGACCTTGCCCGCCGGGCGCGTGGTGAGTAGAAATTGCCCCTGCGCATCCAGCAGCACGCCGACGGCCACTTGCACTTCCGGGCGCGGCGGCGCAGCGGGGCGCGGCAAATGCGGATCGGCGATCAGCGTCACGAAGCGGCGCGGCCCATGTAGTCGCGCGCGAACTGGTAAGCCACGCGCCCGGAGCGCGAGCCGCGCTCCAGCGCCCACACCAGCGCCTCGTGCCGGGCCGCTTCGATTTGCGCTGCGCTCGCGCCCAGCGCGGCCAGCCATTGCGCGGCGATGGCCAGGTATTCGTCCTGGCTGAACGGATAAAAACTCACCCATAGGCCGAAGCGTTCGGAGAGCGAAATTTTTTCTTCCACGCCTTCGCCGGGGTGGATTTCACCGTCTTCGGCGCGGGTGGCGCTCAGGTTTTCGCGCAGGTATTCGGGCAGCAGGTGACGGCGGTTGCTGGTGGCGTAAATCAGCACGTTGGGCGTGCTGGCGGCCACGCTGCCGTCGAGAATGCTCTTGAGCGCCTTGTAGCCGGCCTCGCCTTCGTCAAAGCTCAGATCGTCGCAATAGACGATGAATTTTTCGGGCCGCCCGGCGACCACTTCAACGATGTCGGGCAGATCGGTCAGGTCGCTCTTGTCCACCTCGATCAGCCGCAGGCCGCGCGGTGCAAAGGCGCGCAGGCACGCCTTGATGAGCGAGGATTTGCCGGTGCCGCGCGCGCCGGTGAGCAGCACGTTGTTGGCCGGCAGCCCCTCGACGAACTGGCGCGTGTTGCGCTCGATCCTGCCCTTTTGCGCGTCGATTTCCTTGAGATCGGCCAAGCCGATAGCGGCCAGATGCCGCACGGGTTGCAGCACGCCATGCCCGCCAGCGCGCTTGCGGTAGCGCCAGGCTATCGTGGCGTTCCAATCGGGCGCGGTCAGGGGCTTGGGCAGGATAGCTTCGATACGTGTAAGAAGCTGCTGGGCGTGTTCGATCAGGTGTTCAATTTTTTCGTTCATTTCAAGGTTTCAGTGCTTATCCAGAAAGCACAAATCAGCTATCGTCTGAGTTAACCGGCGCGCTTTAGCGCGTCCGGATTGAGTGCCTTGTTAGAGCGCGATTTTGCGAAAAATTGTCATACAGGACGGAACAGCGTAATAGGCGAAATTTTGGCCTGGAGTGTCGCGACGATTTGCTCCAACTCGATGCGCGCCTCAGCTTGCAAGTCAAGGCACATTGCAATGCCGTCAGCATCCGTGCTTAACCGAGAAGTCATAGACAAGCGAAAACTTCCGGTATCGGCACAAGCCATCCGGTAGGAGTGGAGGTGCATCGAATCACCGACTGCCGCTGGATTCCTCACCTGGTCAAACTTGAATTCCTTGGTCATGTAGGCCAGGAACTTGTCCTGTACTACGAGAACGAGCTTTCGATTGACGTGCTCAAACGTCTGCACTTTGTGGTGCATCTGGACGAGGATCGTCTTCGCGGTCATCTTCCAGTTCATGCCAAAGGACTTGTCAGACTTCTCGCCGTTGTCCTTTCGCGCAACTTCTAGCTCTTTGAGAAGGCGCTGACGCTCAGGCCATACTGTGCCCGTCGTGTCGAGTGTTTGTAGTTCGATACCAACAAAGTCACGAACCTTACCGTCTTTCGCAGACACAAGGACATAGTCGATGCTTCCGCCGGGCACGAAAACCTCAGAAACTAGGTGAAGCTCGTTCCCTGGTTCGTGGCTGGTTAGTAGGTGCAAGCAGTCAGTGAAGATTTGCCCACGTTCGATAAGGCGCGCGGGGCAAATGATGATCGGCTCCGGCTCCCGTCCATAGAGAACCGTACAAGAACCGATCGAAATCTCGGGATTTGATTTCCGAACTTTGTAGCAGCGTTTGCCAAGGAAGGGGCACTGTTGAGCCGCGATTACCCCTTGCCAGTCAATACTTGGCGCGTCGGCAGCCTTACCGAACAGTTCGACAACTTTGCTCATAGAAGACCATCGCACCTTTCTTGAGAAAGTTCGAGATAGTGGCGCGAAATGTCGATGCCCACTGACCGTAAACCAAGATTACGGGCAGCAAGCAGAGTGGTGCCAGTCCCACAGAATGGATCAAGCACTATGCCACCGGGTGGACATGTGGCAAGCAGGGGCCTCCGACAAAGATCCAAAGGATAAGGGGCGAAGTGTGTGCTGCGTCGTTGCGTGTCCTCGGGAATGATGTCCCACACGTCACCCGGCTTGCTTCCGTTTGGGTGGTACTTGAGAAAGTAGAAACCTTTGTCTCGTAGCTCCTTCGCCCGACCTGAAACCCTCTCGCTATCTGAATGCGTGGCGCGTTGCTGCCCACGAATAACCATACGAAAGTCAGAAACTTTGCCCGCTGCCACGTTAGTCAGCATGTGGTCAAGCGCAGCGAAAGCGGCTTTCTTCTCGTTCTCGTCGAGGGACGTGGAAAGCTCAAGCTGCCTCTTGTAGCGGACGCCGGAAACCCCAGTGGCAGAAATAACTGCGCCGTTAACAACTTTCGCCTCGCGCGGTTTCGACCGAATGGCGTCAGCGTTGTAGTAGTACCTCTTCGGCTGCTTCACAAAGTGAAAGAGATTCTCGTGGATGTTGGCTAGGCGATCTTTGCTGTTATCCATTCCGCCCTTTAACTTGTTCCAGACAACGCTATTCCGTATTGTCCAGCCTTGGGCGTCAGTCAACTCAAATGCTACCCTCCACGGAATCCCGACCAAGCTCTTGCCATTGTAAGTATCTCCAATGTTAAGCCAGAACGACCCCGTAGGTTTCAGAACTCGCTTCAGCTCCAAGAAAATTGTGGCCAAGCACTTTATGAAGTTCCTGTAGTTTGCTTCAAGACCGATGCCCCCGTTCTCGTACTCCCGCTTTCCCCAATACGGCGGGGAAGTCATAGCAAAGTCAATACAATCATGGGGTAGAGATTTGAGAACGGCAAGCGCATCGCCGTTGAAAAGTAGTGGATGCAACGTTGTTTCTCGCTGATAGGCGGCGAACGCCTGTCCGTACTCCTTCGAGACTATGCTTGGTGACGGCTGGTCGCAATCGCTTACGACCTGTCTACGATGGATTGCGACATTCGCTACTTCGATGGCTTCGTAGTTCATTAATGTCGTTCTTTCTTTGTAAGTCACACAACCAGCGGTGTTGCACTTCGGATTTGAGAGCACCGAACGGTTTTCAGTACGCCAGGGCCGATTACCTCGCTAACCAGAAAATAGCCATCACGAACGATAGTCCGCGTTGATGCTGACGTACTCGTGGCTCAAGTCGCACGTCCACACCGTATCGCTGGCCGACCCGCGCCCCAGATGCACGCGCACGGTGATTTCGGCCTGCTTCATCACGCGCTGGCCGTCTTCCTCGCGGTAGGCCGGGTGGCGTCCGCCCCGCGTGGCGACGTGCACGTCGTCCAGATAAAGCTCGATTCGGGTCTGGTCCAGATCGGCGATGCCCGCATACCCCACCGCCGCGAGGATGCGGCCCAGGTTGGGATCGCTGGCGAAAAAGGCCGTTTTGACCAGCGGCGAATGCGCAATGGCGTAGGCCACCTTGCGGCATTCGGCGCCGTCGCGCCCGCCTTCCACGCGCAGCGTGATGAACTTGGTGGCGCCTTCGCCGTCGCGCACGATGGCCTGCGCCAGTTGGCGGGCCACGTCGGTCATCGCCTCGGCCAGCAGGCGGCCTTCTGGCGAATCGGGCGCGGCAATGGGCGCACTCCCCGCCTTGCCGGTGGCGATGACGATGAACGAATCGTTGGTGGAGGTGTCGCCATCGACGCTGATGCGGTTGAACGAGGCCTCGGCCAGTTGCCGCGTCAGCGGCTGCATCAGGGCGGGCGCAATGGCCGCGTCGGTGGCGACAAAGCCCAGCATGGTCGCCATGTTGGGGCGGATCATGCCCGCACCCTTGCAGATGCCGGTGATATGCACCGCCTTGCCGCCGAGGGTGATTTGGCGGCTCGCGGCCTTGGGCACGGTGTCGGTGGTCATGATGCCTTCGGCGGCGCGCAGCCAGTGGGCGGGCGCGGCATCGGCCAGCGCATCGGCCACCGCATTTGGCAGGCCCGCCGTGATGCGTTCCACCGGCAGCGGTTCCATGATGACGCCGGTGGAAAAAGGCAGCGCCTGTTCGGGTGCGATGTGCAGCAGCCTAGCCAGCGCCGCGCAGGTGGCGCGCGCACGCGCCAACCCTTCTTCGCCGGTACCGGCGTTGGCGTTGCCAGTGTTGATGACGAGGGCGCGGATGCCGCCCTGACCGGATTGCTCCAGGTGCTCGCGGCACACCTGCACCGGTGCGGCGCAAAAACGGTTTTGCGTGAACACACCGGCCACCTGGCTGCCCGCGTCAAGCGCGAACACCGTGAGGTCTTTACGGCCAGCCTTGCGGATGCCGGCTTCGGCCACGCCGATGCGCACCCCGGCGACGGGGTGCAGTTGGGCGGAATCGGGGGCTTGGAGATTGACGGGCATGATGTTTGTTCAGCGTTGAGCGTTAAATTTTTCGTCATTCCCGCGCAGGCGGGAATCCATGGACGCCACCTCAAAACCAGCGTTGCCTGGATTCCCGCCTGCGCGGGAATGACGAAGGAAAAGTCTCCACGCCCAACGCCCAACCTTCCTTCAGGCCAGCGCCCCGTGGCAGTGCTTGTATTTCTTGCCGCTGCCGCACGGGCAGGGTTCGTTGCGGCCCACGCGCGGCACCTTGCCGCCGGCGGCCATGGCCGCGGCGCCCGCGACTGCACCAACGCCCAGATTGCCGACGGGCCGCACCTGCGCGTCGCCCGTTTCGGTAGGCGAGGTGTAGGTGACGTTGGTCACGCGCGCGGCCTGGCTTTCCACGCTCTGGGCGGCCTGTTCGGCCTCGTCTGCGGACTGGATGCGCACGGTCATCAGGGTGCGCGTGACTTCGTTCTTGATGGCGTCGAGCAACTGGCCGAACAGCTCGAACGCCTCGCGCTTGTATTCCTGCTTGGGCTGCTTTTGCGCGTAGCCGCGCAGGCCGATGCCCTGGCGCAGGTAGTCGAGCGCGGAAAGATGCTCGCGCCAGTGCGTGTCCACGTTTTGCAGCAGCACGGCGCGTTCGATCTGGCGGAAATTGCCGGCGCCGACCTGTTCCACCCTGGCCGCATACGCCTGGTCGGCGGCCTTGATGACGCGCTCCAGCACGTCCTCGGCGGTGATCGCGCTGGCGGCCTGAATGTCCTGCCGCAACGGCAGCTCGATCAGCCACTCCTGCCGCAGCGCGTTTTCCAGCGCCGGTATGTCCCACTGCTCTTCGACCGATTCCGGCGGCACGAACTGGTGCACCATGTCGGTGAAACTGCCTTCGCGCAGCGAGGCAATCTGCGCCGCGAGGTCGGGGGCGTCCAGAATGCTGCTGCGCTGCTGGTAGATCACCTTGCGCTGGTCGTTGGAAACGTCGTCGTATTCGAGCAGCTGCTTGCGCATGTCGAAGTTGCGCGCTTCCACCTTGCGCTGCGCGCCTTCGATGCTGCGGGTGACCAGGCCCGCCTCGATGGCCTCGCCTTCGGGCATTTTCAGCCGCTCCATGATGGCGCGCACCCGCTCGCCCGCGAAGATGCGCATCAGCGGATCGTCCAGGCTCAGGTAAAAGCGCGAAGAACCGGGGTCGCCCTGGCGCCCGGAGCGCCCGCGCAACTGGTTGTCGATACGGCGGCTTTCGTGCCGCTCGGTGGCGATGATGCGCAGGCCGCCGAGCTTGACCACCGCTTCATGATCCTTGGCAAACTGCTCGCGCAACTGCTGGGTTTTGGCGGCGCGCGCGGCCTCGTCGAGCGCGGGATCGGCAGCTAGCGCATCGACGGCCTTCTCCACGTTGCCGCCCAGCACGATGTCGGTGCCGCGCCCGGCCATGTTGGTGGCAATCGTAATCATGCCGGGCCGCCCGGCCTGGGCGACGATCTCGGCCTCCCTGGCGTGCTGCTTGGCGTTGAGCACCTGGTGCGCGAGCTTGTGCTTTTTGAGCAGATCGGAGATCAGCTCCGAATTCTCGATCGACGTGGTGCCCACCAGCACCGGCTGACCGCGCTTGTGGCATTCGCGGATGTCGGCAATGGCGGCGTCGTACTTTTCCTTGGCGCTCTTGTACACGCGGTCGAGCTGGTCTTCGCGGCGGCTGGGCTTGTTGGGCGGAACCACCACGGTTTCCAGGCCGTAGATTTCCTGGAACTCGTAGGCCTCGGTGTCCGCCGTGCCGGTCATGCCCGCCAGCTTGCGGTACAGGCGAAAGTAGTTCTGGAAGGTGATGGAAGCCAGCGTCTGGTTTTCGGCCTGAATGGGCACGCCCTCCTTGGCCTCCACCGCCTGGTGCAGCCCGTCGCTCCAGCGCCGGCCGGCCATCAGGCGGCCGGTAAATTCATCGACGATCACGATTTCCGGCCCGCGCTCGCCCGGATGTACCACGTAATGCTGGTCGCGGTGAAACAGGTGATTGGCGCGTAGCGCCGCGTAGAGATGGTGCACCAGGGCGATGTTGGCCGGGTCGTACAGGCTCGCGCCCTCAGCGATCAGGCCGCGCTCGGCCAGAATGCGCTCGGCATTCTCGTGCCCCTGCTCGGTCAGATAAATCTGGTGCGCCTTCTCGTCCACCGTGAAATCGCCCGGCTTGGTCACGCCCAGCCCGGTGCGCGGATCGGCCTCGCCCTCCTGGCGGGTGAGCAGCGGCGCGACCCGGTTCATCGCCGCGTACAGCGCCGTGTGATCGTCGGCCTGCCCGCTGATGATGAGCGGCGTGCGCGCCTCGTCGATCAGGATCGAATCGACCTCGTCCACGATCCCGTAATGCAGCCCGCGCTGCACCCGCTCGCCCGGCTCATAAACCATGTTGTCGCGCAGGTAGTCGAAGCCGAACTCGTTGTTGGTGCCGTAGGTAATGTCGGCGTTGTAGGCGGCCTGCTTTTGCTCGCGGCTCATCTGCGGCAGGTTGACCCCCACGGTCAGCCCCAGAAAGTTGTACAGCCGCCCCATCCATTGGGCGTCGCGCCCGGCCAGATAGTCGTTGACGGTCACCACGTGCACGCCCTGCCCGCCCAGCGCGTTCAGATAGACCGGCATGGTGGCCGTCAGCGTCTTGCCCTCGCCGGTGCGCATCTCGGCGATCTTGCCTTCGTGCAGCGCCATGCCGCCCATCAGCTGCACGTCGAAATGGCGCATCTTCATCACGCGCTTGGAGCCTTCGCGCACCACGGCAAAGGCTTCGGCCAGCAGATCGTTGATCGTCTCGCCCTTGGCCAGGCGCTCGCGGAACTCCCCGGTCTTGGCCTGCAACGCGGCGTCGCTCAGCTTTTCAAGCTCCGGTTCGAGCGCATTGATGCGCGCCGCCTGCTTGCGGTATTGCTTGAGCAGGCGATCGTTGCGGCTGCCGAAAAACTTGGTAAGGAGGGTGGTGGCCATGCGTGCAAGCCGGGCCGCTCGCGCCAAGGCAGACGCGCCCGGACTCAAAGTTGAAAGGGTAGGTACTGGGCAGCCGCCGCTGCCCAGGCAGCGCCCACTCGCGTGGGCAAGCGGCGCATTTTACCGCGCCATAATGCCCCGCCATGAACACCGCGCCCCGCTCCATGCCCCTGCGCCAGGCCATGGACGAAGCCCCCACGCTGGCGCGGCTGGCTGCCGTGGCGCGCCAATCGCAGGCACGGCTGCAAATCGCCCGCACACTGGTGCCGCCGGAGCTGGGCGCGCAACTGAAAGCCGGCGCACTGGAAGACGGCGTATGGACCCTGCTAGCCCCCCACAGCGCCGCCGCCGCCAAACTGCGCCAACTGCTGCCCCAACTGGTTTTGACCTTGGAACACGCCGACCTTGCGGTGCAGAACATTCGCGTCAAAGTCACACGGCCCTGATTTCGCCAGGACGATCTGATGCTATTTGTTTAATAGCTTGATACATTTGATTGGTGTATATTTGTGACAATTTTATATCACAAACTCACATTAAACTTTGGCAATAAGCTATTAAATTTATAGACTTGAATGTAATCCCGGCCTCCTTAGGCGAGGGCCGGGATTTCACCTCGCTGCTTCCCGGCCCGCGTTATTTTTTTGCTTGCGCAGAGACCAACCTCCTAAAATTCGCGGCATGAACGCCCCCAAGAAAGCCCCGCCCGCGGCGCCGGACACAGCCGCGCCGGGCCACTTCATCCGCCAGGTTATCGAACAGGATTTGCAAGCCGGAACCTATGCCAGCCGCCGCTGGGGCGGCGCGCCGGGCGATGGCGCGAGCCACCAGGCGGGCTGGCCCGACCCGGCGCGCATCCGCACCCGCTTTCCGCCCGAACCCAACGGCTACCTGCACATCGGCCACGCCAAGAGCATCTGGCTGAACTTCAGCCTGGCGCGCGACTACGGCGGCGTGTGCCATCTGCGCTTTGACGACACCAACCCGGAAAAGGAAGAGCAGGAATACGTTGACAGCATCCGCGAATCGGTGCGCTGGCTGGGCTGGGATCACCACTTCGCCGACGACCCCGCGCACCCCGGCATCGGGCAGCCGCACGAGTACTTCGCCAGCGACTATTTCGACTTCATGTACCGCGCGGCGCAGTATCTGATCGAAGCCGGCCACGCCTATGTCGATGAGCAAACGCCAGAGCAGATGCGCGCGGCGCGGGGCGACTTCGCCACGCCGGGCGCAGCCAGCCCTTTCCGCGCGCGCGCTCCGGCGGAAAATTTGCGGCGTTTCCGCGAAATGGCTGCTGGCCGGCACCCCGATGGCGCGATGGTGCTGCGCGCCAGGATCGACATGGCCTCGCCCAACATGAACCTGCGCGATCCGGCCATTTACCGCATCCGCCGCGCCAGCCACCACAACACGGGCGACACGTGGTGCATCTACCCGATGTACACCTACGCGCACCCGATCGAAGACGCGCTGGAGCAAATCACCCACAGCATCTGCACGCTGGAGTTCGAGGATCAGCGCCCGTTTTACGACTGGCTGCTGGCGCGCTTGATTGAAGGCGGCCTGCTCACCGCCCCGCCGCCGCGCCAATACGAATTCGGGCGCATGAACGTCGGCCACGTCATCACCAGCAAACGCAAGCTGAGGCTGCTGGTGGAACAGGGCCACGTGCAAGGCTGGGACGACCCGCGCAGGCCCACCCTGGCCGGCCTGCGCCGGCGCGGCTACACGCCCGCAAGCCTGCGCCTGTTCTGCGAGAGGAGCGGCGTCACCAAAAGCGGCGACGCCTGGACCGACTACGCCGCACTGGACGCCGCCCTGCGCGAAACGCTCGACCCCGCGGCCCCGCGCGCGATGGCGGTGCTGGAACCGCTCAAACTCGTGATCGAAAACTGGGCCGAAGTCTTCGGCAGCAACGCCCACCTCCAACCCTGCGCCGCCCCCGCGCACCCGCACCGGCCCGGACTGGGCGAGCGGCGCTTTCTGCTCGGCCCCGAAATCTGGATCGAGCGCAGCGACTACGCGGACACGCCGCCCAAGGGCTTCTTTCGCCTCTTTCCGGGCAACCTGGTACGGCTGAAATACGGCTACGTCATCGAATGCCTGAGCGCTACGAAAGATGAAGCAGGCCGCCCAAGCGCGGTGCGCGCCAGGCTGCTGCCCGACACCCAATCGGGTACCCCCGGCGCGGATCGCGTCAAGACCAAGGGCGTCATCACCTGGGTCAGCGCCGCCGACGGCCTGCCCGCCCAAGTGCGCCTGTACGAGCGCCTGTTCACCCAGGAACAGCCCGACGCCGGCGGCAAAGACTTCCTCGCCGCGCTCAACCCTCACAGCCTGCAAACCGTGCCAGCCATCGTCGAACCCAGCCTGTCCAGCGCCCAGCCCGAAGACCGCTGCCAGTTCGAGCGCCACGGCTTCTTCGTCGCCGACCGGCACGATCACCGCCCGGGCGGGCCGCTGGTATTCAACCGCATCACGGGGCTGAAGGATTCATGGGCGAAGTGAACACCGCCCATGATGACCACGCCCCGCGCGCCGTCATCTTTGCCGGCCCCAACGGCGCAGGGAAATCGACCTACGCCGATGCAATCGCGGATGCGCTCGGCATCCGCGTATTCGTCAACGCCGACTGCATCGCCCGTGAACTGAACGGCATCCAAACCGACACCGTGGCCTTTGCGGCTGGTCGCATCATGCTGCGGCGTCTGAAGGAATTGGCCGATGCACGCCAGAGCTTCGCTTTTGAGTTAACGCTGCCCAGCCGCAGCTTTGCGTCGTTTTTGCAAAGGCTGAAACAGCGCGGTTACCATGTTGTCGTCTACTACTTTTCGCTCGCCAGCGCGCCACTGGCCGTGCGGCGTGTCCGGTTGCGGGTGGCGCAAGGCGGGCACGGTGTCCCTGTCGATATATCGTCAAGCGCCGCTTTGCACGCAGCCGCGTCAACTTTCTGGCGCTGTATGCGCCGTTGCCCAACGATTGGGTAGTATTCGATAATTCCAAGACTGGACAGGCGCGCTTGGTGGTCCAATATAAAGATTGTCAACTTCAGGTCAAGGAACACAAAGCATGGATGCTGATCAACGCCGCCTCGCAAACACCCTGATTCTGATTCCCCCGCCACGTCAACTCAACGCTGCCCTGCGCAAATCCGCGCTACGCGCCCAGCGTCTGGCCAATGCTTTCGATCTGACCGTTCCGACCGCCGACGAACCCGGCAGAAAACCGGCCAAGCTCTTGGTGTAAAGGAAATCCGCCGCGCACTGAGGCCGAACAACGCCGCCTTCGTTGCAACAGCATCACCGATTCATGAGGTAAATAGCCGTGTTCTACCTCGACCTTTTCTCCGCCCTGCACCGGCACGAGGTTGAGTACGCGCTGATCGGTGGTTTGGCCGTGGCCCTGCACGGCGTGGAGCGCAACACGATGGACGTGGACATCGCGCTGGCGCTCTCGCCCGGTAACGTGGACCGCTTTCTGCAAGCCGCGCAAGAGCTGAATCTCACCCCCGTGCTACCCGTGCCCATTGCCACCTTGCGCGACACCGAAACCCTGCGCGACTGGCGCCAGCGCCGCCACCTGCAAGCCTTCGGTCTGCGCGCGCCGGGCGTCGCGGGCGTCACGCTGGACGTGCTGCTGTTTCCGCCCATCGACCCGCAGACGCTGCACCAGCGCGCCCTGCTGCTGGACATCGCGGGGGTCCCGGTGCGCGTGGCCGCCATCGACGACCTGATCGTCCTCAAGCAACACGCCGGCAGGCCGCTCGACCTGGACGACGTGGCCCATCTTCAGCACATCAAGGCCGCCAAAAAACCATGAACCCCGACCCCTGGCCGCCCTTCCCCCCGCAACCCGACCGCGGCCAGCGCCGCTACCGCGTCAACGACGAGCGCCTGCGCGCATTTGCCAAACTCCCCCCCCACGAACGGCTGAAATGGGTCGAAGAATGCGCCACCTTCGTGCGCCTGGGGCAGCAGGCGATGGCGCGGCACATGAAAGGGTCGAGCGTTGAGAGTTGAGCTTGCGCTCACGACAGCCGCCGATCAGACGGGTGCGCGGTCTTTGTTGAGCGTTTTGCAGACCATGCACCTTGTGCCCCCTGAGGTCACCACGGCCGATGTCACTGATCGCAAGGCAGCGTTCCAGGCGCTGGGTCGCTGCAAAGGGTCACTGGGTCAGGTACAAAGCCTGCTGTGCGACAGTGGCTACGTGGGTCAGCCCTTTGAGCACGGTGTCAAGGATATCCTGGGTGAACATGTGACAGTGCAGATAGC
>JAIRVJ010000117.1 GCA_031253955.1 Burkholderiaceae bacterium
TGAAAGCTGGCGTTGTCCAGCACCATGGTGCTGCCGCTGGCCCATTGCGGCAGCAGCATGTGCTCCAGCCACTGGTTGAACACTTCCGTGTTGCAGGTGCCTTCAAAGAGCATGGGGGCAATGAGCTTGCCCTCACAATAGCCGCCGATCAGACGGGTGCGCGGTCTTTGTTGAGCGTTTTGCAGACCATGCACCTTGTGCCCCCCGAGCGCGCCAGAGAAAACAGCCTGGCTGCCTCAATCTTGCTGCCTCCGGCAGCCACAAAGGCCAGTACCCTTTGCTTGAGGTCTTCGCTGTAGGCCATGACGTTCTCCTGAATGGACACAATCTTTAGTGTATCTCTGATTTATTGCGGAATCGACTATACAGCCATTTCCAATGCCGTACCAAGGATGGATTGGTGTTGAAGGATCAGGAAAGTCATATGGCATCCCCTGACCCAGAACTCGTCGCGGTGCGGATCGACCGCTCGCCTGTTGCTCTATCCCAAGTTTTGCCTGACGATCTTCTGGCGCCCTCCAACTGGGGGCTTGCCGAAATCGAGTTCCGCAAGTGAGCACGGGTAAGCTGCCTACCCCACCTGCTCGAAGTCGATAAACCCCCGCTCCACATTGGCGCTGACCAGCCGGGTGCGCACCTTATCGCCTACGCGCACGGCGCGGGCGGGCAGCAGTAGGCCGTCGGCGTGGGGGGCGAAGATGCGCACCCAGGTGTTGCCCTTGGCGATGCCGGTGACGACGCCGTCGAACAGGTCGCCGATGCGCGTTTGCAGCAGCATGGCGGCTTCGGACTTGCGCATTTGCCGCTCGACTTTGTTGGCCGCGTCTTCCTGCCGGGTGCAGTGGTTGGCGAGAAGTTCGAGTTCGGTGTTGGTGTAGGGGGCGCGCTCGCCCGCGAGCGCAGCTTTGAGCAGCCGGCCGGTGACGAGGTCGGGATAGCGCCGGTTGGGGGCGGTGGCGTGGGTGTAGTCGCGCACGGCCAGGCCGAAGTGGCCCAGGGTGGGGCCGCCGGGCCGCTCGACCACGTATTCGCCGCGCCCCATGAGTTTGATGACGACCAGCGACAGGTCCGGAAAGCGCAGCGGATCGCGCTGGCGCTGGCGCAGCAAAAAGCGTTGCAGCGCGGCGGAGTCGGGGGCGCTTGGCAAGCTCGCGCCGTATTCGGCGGCCAGATCAACGATGCGCGCCCAGCGTTCGGGCGAGCGCACCACGCGGCGGATGGCGGCGCGCTTTTTGCCTGCCAGAAAGCGTGCGGTGACGCCATTGGCGGCGACCATGAATTCTTCGATGAGCTGGCGCGCGCGGTTGTGTTCCTGCTGGGTGATGCCGACGACCTGCTCGCCCTCGAACACGGCGCGCGGCTCCAGGGTTTGCAAATCGAGCGATCCCTGCTCGCGCCGGTTGGCGCGCAGTTGCTGGGCCACGGCGTCTTGCGTGCGCAATTGCTGGTCCATGCCGGGCACGCGGTCGGCGGCTTCGGGCAGGGGGCCTTCGCCCGTGAGCCAGGCCGATACGGCGTCGTAGGCCAGTTGCGCCTGGTTGCGCACGCTGGCGCGGGTGATGGCGCTGTGGGTCAATTGGCCATCGGGCTGAAACACCATCTCGGTGACCAGCGCTAGTCGCGTCTGGTTGGGGTTGAGCGAGGTGAGGTCGGTGGAGAGCTTTTCGGGCAGCATCGGAAAGATGCGCGCCGAGGTATAGACGCTGGTGGTGTTGATTTGCGCATGGCGGTCGATGGGCGAATCCTTGGCGATGAGCGCGTCCACATCGGCAATGGCCACCAGAATGCGCACCGCGCCGCCGGGGAGCGCTTGGCTGGCGGTGAGCTGGTCGAGATCGCGCGAATCGTCGTTGTCGATGGAGCACCAGGGCAGGCCGGTCAGGTCGGCAACGCCGGGGCCGCTGTCCTGGCCGGGCGGCTGCATGGCTTCAAGCTGGCGCAACGCGGCGGGGGAGAACTCCGGTTGCAGGCCGCGCTCTTGCATGGCGGCCACGGCCAGTTCGGCCAGCATGGTTTTTTGCCGCCGGGCCGTCCCAAGGCCAAAAGCGCCACCCTGGGGGGCAGCGAACCTCGCGGAGCGGGCAAGCGTGGGGGGATTTTTTTGACGGGTGCGCATGGGATGTTGGGTGCTGAGCGTTGAGCGTTTTGCGTTTCTTCTCTTTCGTCATTCCCGCGCAGGCGGAAATGACGATGGAAAAGTTATAACGCAAAGCATGCAACTTTATTTCATGGTGAACAGCGGAATATCGTGCCGCCGCGCCAGCGCGTTCAGCTCGCGCCGGGTTTTGCCGGCGGCCCAAGCGGCAATGGCCTGGCGCGCGGCGGGCGCAAAGGGCGCGCGCGCATCCGGCGGCGGCAGGCCGGCTTGCGCGAATAGCGCGCGGGCAAAGTGCGGCTCCAGCGCGGCCAGCGCCACGCGGCCATCCTGGCATGGATATACGCGGTAGCCCGCGTGCGTGCCGCCCAGCAAGCCTGCGGGCAGCGTCACGCCCCACTGGCGCGGCAGGGCCAGCCAGTGCGCCGCGTCGGCCAGCGCAATCTGGCGGTGCTGCCCCTTGCCGGTGGCGCGCGCGTGCAGCAGGCAGGCCAGCGCCGCTTCCGTGGCCGTCAGCGCGCCGCCCATGTCGGCCAGCAGCGTGGGCGGCAGATTGGCGCCGGTAATCAGGCCGGCCTCGGCCTGGTAGGTCAGATCGTGGCCCGGTTCATCGGCGCGCGCGCCGGGGGCGCCGACGATTTCGACCATCGACAGTTGCCGGTGCGCCTTGTGCAGCGTGAGCCAGGTCAGCCCCAGCTTGGCCAGCGCCGAAGGGCGAAACGAAGTGATGAGCAGATCGGCCTTGGCCAATTCGCGCGCTAGCCGGGCGCGGCCACGCTCGCTTTTCAGGTCGATGACGAGCACGCGGATGCCTTGGTGCATGGCGTCGTAGCCGCCCCGGTCGTACTGCGCCATGGGGTCGGCGGGAATGGGCCGCCCATCCGGCCTCGCGCCGGGGCCGGGCGGCTCTACCTTCAGGCAGCGCGCGCCCAGCGCCCGCAGCCGCATCAGCGCCGCCGGGCCGGGCAGATTGAGCGCCAGACTGACCACGCGCGTGCCACGCAACGCGGGAAAAGGACGGGGGCAAGCCATGAGGGACTGATCTTCAGTGCGATGAAAGTTTGAGCGTTTGGCGTTGAGCGTTTATAGCGGTTCCCAAAATTTACCGTCTTCGCCTAGCCGTTCGATCAAGGCTTGTGTGCTATCGTAAAGATAGCTATATACCAAGGAGCAACCTGTGTTTGATGCCGATTTCGCTATGAATTTTCGTAAGGGGTCGGCTTCTTCAATCTTGCGCGTCCAGCGCCAAAAATGCCTGCATTCCCGGCGTGGGCGCGCGTTCGCGGTGGCGCACCAGGCGCAGCGGGCGCGACAGGGCTGGCAGGCCGGTGCGCACCCGCGCCACGCTGCCGGCGGCCAGCGCCTCGGCCACCACATGGCGCGACAGGCACGATAGCCCCAGGCCGGCGGCCACCGCGCCCCGGATAGCCTCGGAGTTGCCCAGTTCCATGTCTACCCGCACCGCGCCGACGTGCGCGCGCAGCCAGCGTTCCACCGCTTCGCGCGTGCCGCTGCCTGGCTCGCGTAGCAACCATGGCGCGGCGGCCAGTTGACGACGGCTGGCGCGCGCGTGCGTGGCCGGGTGGCCCGGCGGGGCGATGAGGACCAGTTCATCCTCGCGCCAGTCGCTGACATGAAGATCGGGGTGGCGGCAGTCGCCTTCAATGAGGCCGAAGTCCAGTTCCAGCCCCGCCACGGCGGTCACTACTTCGGCGGTGTTGCCGGCCAGCAACCGCACGCGCGCTTGCGGGTGGGCGGCGCGCAATGCGGCCAGCAGGGGCGGCAGCACGTAGCCCGCGATGGTGGTGCTGGCGCCCAGTTGCAGCGACACGGCCTGGCCCGC
This sequence comes from Burkholderiaceae bacterium, assembly GCA_031253955.1. GTDB lineage: Bacteria > Pseudomonadota > Gammaproteobacteria > Burkholderiales > Burkholderiaceae_C > Ottowia. The sequence continues at coordinate 3,939 of JAIRVJ010000117.1, forward strand.
CACCACATCCTGCAACTGCCCGGCGGCGTCGAGCAGCGCCTGGGCGCGCGGCCACAGCAGGCGCCCGTATTCGCTCAGTACCAGCCGGCGTCCGCAACGGTCGAACAAGGGCTGACCCAGCGCGCGCTCAAGCCGCGCGAGCGCCTGGCTGGCCGCCGATTGGGTGAGGGCCACCGCGTCCGCCGCCCGGCTCACGCTGCCTTGCCGGGCAATGGCGGCGAATACTTCCAACTCGCGCAGGCTGTAGCGAAGGGGCATGATGAATTTATCTAATTGAGTTAATAAATATTATCAATTTTTCTTCTTTGCAATCCGCTGGCATCATGCGCCGCCATGCCCGCTTTCCCGCCGTCGCCTTCCCTCTCGCCTTCTTCCGTGCCGTCCATTTTTCGCCGCATGGCGCCGGGCCTGGCGCTCACGCTGGCGCTGGCGCTGGCGGCGCTGGGGCTGGCGCAAACCGGCTGGGCCAGCCGCTGGGGGCTGACGGCGCTGACGCTGGCCATCGTGCTGGGCATGGCGTTGGGCAACCTGGCGCAAAAACTGTTGCAAAAAATCCGGTGCGGGCCGGGCGTCGATTGGACCAAGCACCGCCTGCTGCGACTGGGCATCATCCTGTTCGGGCTGCGCATCACCTTTCAGGACATTGCCCGCGTGGGCTGGACCGGGGTGACGATCGACATGCTGATGCTGGCCTCCACCTTCGTGCTGGCGCTGCTGATTGGCCGCCGCTGGCTGCGGCTGGACGAACCCACCGTGATCCTGATCGGCGCGGGCAGTTCCATTTGCGGGGCCGCCGCTGTGCTGGCCGCGCAACCGATGGCCAAGGGCAGCTCCGATCAGGCCAGCGTGGCAGTGGCCACCGTGGTGGTGTTCGGCACGCTCTCCATGTTCGGCTACCCGCTGCTGCATTCATGGCTGGCCTGGCCTGGGTTGAGCGATGGGGCCTTCGGCATTTACGTCGGCTCCACGGTGCATGAAGTGGCCCAAGTGGTGGTGGCCGGGCGGGCGGTTAGCGAAATCGCCGCCGATCAGGCCGTGATTACCAAAATGATTCGGGTGATGATGCTCGCGCCCTTTCTGCTAGCCCTATCGGCCCTGCTGGCCGTGCGCGGCCAGCAGGAGGAAGAAGAAGACGCCGGCGCGTGGCACAAGCGGCTGGTGGTGCCGTGGTTTGCGCTTGGCTTCGTGCTCATGGCCGGCGTGCGCTCGCTCGGCGGGCTGCCGCCCGCGCTGCTCAATGCGCTGCTGCAACTGGACAACCTGCTGCTGGCCATGGCGATGGGCGCGCTGGGCCTGGGCACGCAGGCCTCTTCCATCGCCCGCGCCGGCCACCGCCCGCTGGTGCTGGCCGCCCTGCTGTTCGTCTGGCTGGTGGCAGGTGGCGCACTGGTCAACGGACTGGTGCAGGGATGGTGGCGGTAGGACGGTCGAGTGTGCAGAGCTGTTCGGAACCGGGATAAAGCAAGGCACACTTAGTCGCTTGCGCGAGCGGCTTTTCAGACCGCTCTTTGCTCCCATGTTCTTTGAAAGCTATTGTTTTAATAGCTAACTGCCAGGATGTCATATGTATTTATGATGAAATCACCGGATTAGGTACATGCCTCAGATTCGTCATTCCCGCGCAGGCGCATAAGCGCTAACCGAAAAATCACCACAAATGCTCCCGCTGCAAAATTCGCCTGCGAGGCGGCTCTGCCAACTTGCGCCGCAGATACCGCCATCTGTCGATGGC
>JAIRVJ010000154.1 GCA_031253955.1 Burkholderiaceae bacterium
CCTATCGCTTCAATCGCCGCTTTGATCCGGCGGTCATGATGCCTCGGCTGCTACGGGCGCTGGTGACTACCGGGCCGCTTCCATTATGGATGCTGCGCTTCTCTGAGGTATGTACCTAATCAGGTGTTTTCAACAATAAAATCATACAAAATATTGGTAATATGCTACTCTTTTTGCAGTAATTGGTCAATCAACTCGATCCAGTGCAGCACCGGCGTTTCGGCTTGCGCTTGCAGGTGCGCGATGCAGCCGATGTTGGCCGAAACAATGCGCGCGGGCCGCGCGCCGTCGGCGGGGTGCGGCTCGCTCAGGCGCTCCAGCTTACGCTCGCGCAAGGTGTTGGCGATGTTCGGCTGGAACAGCGAATACGTTCCGGCGGAGCCGCAGCACAGATGCGCTTCTTGCGGCGCGCGCAGGACGATGCCCAGTTCGGCCAGATGCGCGGGCATGGCATCGCCCAGCCGCTGGCCGTGTTGCAGGGTGCAGGGCGCGTGCCAGGCGATGGCGCCCTCGGTTTTTTTCAGGCGTCCACGCAGGGCGGGAACGAGTTCGGGCAGCAGTTCGGCCACGTCGCGCGCCAGGGCGCTCACGCGTTCGGCGCGTTCGGCGTAACGGGGATCGCCCGCCAGCAGCCGCCCGTAGTCCTTGAGCATCAGGCCGCAGGCGGAGGCGTTGCTGACGATGGCTTGCACGCCCTGCCCGCCATCGGCGGGGGCGATGTGCGGCCACCAGGCGTCGATGTTGGCGCGCGCCTGGCGCAGTGCGCCTTCGGGGTCGCCCAAATGGTGTTTGAGCGCGCCGCAGCAGCGCCCGCCGGGGCGCGCGCGCACCACCTGAATACCGGCGGCATCGAGCACGCGTGCGGTGGCGGCGTCGATGTTGGGGTTCATGGACGGCTGCGCGCAGCCGGCGGGCAGCAGCACCGCGCGCGGATGGCGTGCGCGCGGCCATGCGCCGGAGAAACGCGGCGCGGGCACGCGGGCACGCAACGCGGCGGGCAGCAGGCCGCGCAGCCGCTGGCCCAGCTTCATGGCCGGGCCGAACCAGATCGAGGGCAAGCCCGCGCGCAGCAGCCAGCGCGCGCGCTGCTCGGCGCTTGGGCGCGGCACTTTGGCATCGACCGCCTGTCGGCCCAGTTCCAGTAACTGGCCGTAGCGCACGCCGCTGGGGCAGGCGCTTTCGCAGCTCAGGCAGGTCAGGCAGCGGTCGAGATGGACTTGGGTTTCGCGCGTGGGGGCCGCGCCTTCGAGCACCTGTTTGATGAGGTAGATGCGCCCGCGCGGGCCGTCCAGTTCGTCGCCGAGCAGTTGGTAGGTGGGGCAGACGGCGGTGCAAAAGCCGCAGTGCACGCACTGGCGCAAGATGGCCTGGGCCTGCCTGCCCAGCGGGGTGTCCCGGTATTCGGGGGCGAGGGTGATTTGCATCAGAACTCTGCAACCATGCGGCCCGGATTGAAGATGCCCGCCGGATCGAACTCGGTCTTGAGCCGGCGATGGATGCCCGCCAACGGCTCGGCCAGCGGCGTGAACACGGGCGCACTCCCGTCGCCGCCGCGAAACAGCGTGGCGTGCCCGCCGGCGCGGGCGGCGGCGGCGCGCACTTGCGGCGCTTCTTGCGGGGGCAGCTTGACCCAGCGTTGCGCGCCGTGCCATTCCACCAGCGTGGGGCCAAGGTTAAGCGGGGGGGCGGTGTCGGGCACGCTCACGCGCCACAGCGCCTGGCCCGGCGCCAGGCGTAAGGATGGCAGCGTCTGGTCGCGCAGCGCCGTCCACAGGCGCTGGGCACGCGCTTCATCCATCGCCTGCCCGCTCATGCTTTTGCACGCGGCGGCCACCGCCGCTTGCGCGCCGCGCAGACGCACCCAAAGCTGGCCCCCGGACCAGCAACTGGCGTTAAGCGGCAGCGGCTGGCCGCTCCAGCGGTTGAGTTGCTGGCGCGCGCTGGTTTCGGACAAATCGAACATCAGCGTGGCCTGCGCCGGCGCGGCGGGCATCACCTTGAGGCTGACTTCCACGATGGCCGCCAGCGTGCCGAGCGATCCGGCCATGAGGCGGCTCACGTCGTAGCCGGCCACGTTCTTCATTACCTGCCCGCCGAAGGTGAGCAACTGGCCGCGCCCATTGACGATCCTCACCCCCAGCACGTAATCGCGCACCGCGCCCGCGCTGGCACGCGCCGGGCCGCTCAAGCCCGCCGCCACCATGCCCCCGACAGTGCTGCTGGCCGAAAAGTGCGGCGGCTCAAACGGCAGGCACTGGCCTTGCGCGGCCAGCAGCGCCTCCAGATCGCGCAGACGGGTTCCCGCGCGGGCGGTGACGACCAGCTCGCTCGGCTGGTAGCTGGCCACGCCGGCATAGGGGCGCAAATCGAGCGGTTCGCCGTGCAGTCGCTGGCCGTAAAAATCCTTGCTGCCGCCGCCGCGCAGGCGCAAGGGCCGGCCTTGCCCGGCGGCCCGTTTGATTTTGCCCAGCAACGCCTGCAACGCGGCCCCGGCCCGCTGCGCGTCGGCGGGGCTGGTCTCCACTTCGGGGGCGCGGGGCGCAGGAGCGGGTGCGGTCGAAAACTCGGTCGGCTCGGGCAGCATGGAGCAATGTTACTTTGCCTTTTGCGGCGTTGCCCTAAACTTTCACGCCATGCTCCGCTTCCCCATGTTTTTGCGCGCCGTGCTGGTCTTGGCCCTGGCGGGGCTGGGCGGCGGCGCGGCGGCCCAGACTTCCCTGCCGGCCGATGTGGCCGAAGCCTTGACCAAGGCCGGCGTGCCGCCGCAAGCCGTGGCCGTGGTGGTGGCGCCGCTGCCGCCGCCGCCCGGAACCGTCAGCCGCCTGCCCCCACCAGCCAGCCCCGGCGGCGACCACAACGCCGAGCCGGCCCCCCTGCCGCCAACGCCGCCGCGTCTGTGGTGGCAGGCCGATGTGCCGATGAACCCGGCTTCCGTCACCAAGCTTTTGACCACCTACATGGCGCTGGACACGCTCGGCCCCGGCTATTTGTGGAAAACGCGCGTGGCGGTGCAGGGCCAGGTCAAGGACGGCACGCTGCACGGCAACCTGATCGTCAAGGGCAGCGGCGATCCCAAGCTGGTGGTCGAGCGTTTGCAAGACCTGATCGACGCCATCCGCGACAAAGGCTTGCGCGACATCGACGGCGACATCATTCTGGACGACGGCGTTTTCAGCCTGCCGCCGCACGCCGCCTTCGACGACGAGCCGCTGCGCCCCTACAACGCGGGGCCGCAAGGGCTGCTGGTCAACTTCGGCGCGCTGGTGCTCCACTTTCAGCCCGAGCCGGGGCGGCGGCGCGCCCGCGTGCTGACCGAACCGCCGGTGGGCGGCATGGATCTGCCGCCCACGGTGCCGCTGGCGCGCGGCTGCGGCGACTGGCAAGGACGGCTGGGCGCCGATTTTTCCAACCCCCGGCGCATCCGCTTTCATGGCCGCTACGGCGCTGCCTGCGGCGAGCGCGAATGGACCATCGCCTACCCGGACGGGCCGCGCTTTGCCGAGCGCGTGTTCGAGGGCATGTGGCGCGCCAGCGGCGGCGGACTGACGGGCCGTGTACGCACCCGGCGCGGCACGGCGCAAGGCCAGCCGTGGGTCACGGGCATTTCGCTGCCGCTGGCGCAGATCATCGCCGACATCAACAAGTTCTCCAACAACGTGATGGCGCAGCAGGTATTCCTTACTCTCTCGTCGGCGGGCGACGGGCGCGGCAGCTTCGGCGAATCGCAAAACGCTTTCGCGCGCTGGTGGCGCATGAACTTCGGAATGCGCGCCACGCCCAACGTGGACAACGGCGCGGGCCTGTCGCGCAGCGCGCGCGTCACGGCGGCCTCGCTCACCGCCTTGCTCCAGCAAGCGGCTACCGGGCCGTATGCCCGCGAATTCATGGAGTCGCTTTCCATCGCTGGCGTGGACGGCACTGCCATTCACCTGCGCGAGCGCAGCCCCAACTCGCCCGCCATAGCCAACGCCCGCCTGAAAACCGGCACCCTGGACGACGTGGTGGCCGTGGCCGGCTACGTGCAGGGCCGCAGCGGCCAGACCTGGGTGGTGGTGGGCCTCATCAACGCCCCCAACGCCCCCGCCGCCCGCCCCGCGCTGGACCGGCTGCTGGAGTGGGCGATCGAGGATCAGCCGTGAGCGCCGTAGACTCCTAAATTTATAGCATTTTCCCTCATGCCGTCTCGCATCCACGTCCCCCCGCCCTTGGCCGCCGGCGCTGAACTGGCGCTGCCCGCCAGCGCCGCGCGCCATGTGCAGGTGCTGCGGATGCAGCCGGGCGATGCGCTCACGCTGTTCGACGGCGCGGGCGGCGAGTGGAGCGCCAGCATCACACACATGGGCCGCGCCCAGGTGCGCGTGCGGCTGGGCGCGCACGCGACCATCGAGCGCGAAGCAGCGCGCACCGCGCACTTGGCCGCCGGCCTGATGGCCGCCGAGCGCATGGACTGGCTGGTGGAAAAAGCCGCCGAACTGGGCGCGGCCAGCCTCACCCCCTTGCTTACCGAGCGCGCCAGCCTGCGCTTGAGCGGCGAGCGCACCCTGAAAAAACGCGCCCACTGGCAAGCCGTGGCAGTGGCGGCCAGCGAGCAATGCGGGCGCAACCGCTTGATGGAAGTGCGCGAACAGCTCTCTTTTCAGGAGCATCTGCGGCATCTGCCGCCGGGCCAAGCGCGCTGGCTGCTCTCGCCACACGCGGGCGCGCAGCCCTTGGGCGCGGCGCTGGCGGCGCTTGCGCCCGCGCAGCCGGTGCAACTGCTTTCCGGCCCCGAAGGCGGCTTCAGCGTGGCGGAGCAAACCGCCGCCATCGCCGCCGGCTGGCGCCCGGTCCACCTCGGCCCGCGCGTGCTGCGCGCCGAAACCGCGCCGGTGGCGGCGCTGGCGGCGCTGATGCTGTCTTAGGATCTGTTCACGCTACAGCGGTTTCCAAAAATACTCAGACACGAAGACGAGCCGATGGCAGTGTCATTGAGGTGCGGCGTAAGGTATGGAGGCTGGTTTGTGCATCTGGCGTCACGAACCTGTGGTTTCACTTCAGCCTGCGGGTTCAACGCCAAACGTCCGGGGAAGCATCATGCTCAAGCTCTACATCGCCAACAAGAACTACTCGTCCTGGTCCATGCGGCCCTGGGTGCTGATGACGCAGGCGGGCATTGGGTTTGAAGAAATCATGGCGCCTTTTGGCACCGAGGCCGAGGACTTCAGCCACGAATTCAGCGCCGAATCCAGGCGCGTGGTCGGCGCGGTCAGCCCCGCCGGCCTGGTGCCGGTGCTGGTGGATGGCAAACTGGCCGTGTGGGACAGCCTGGCTATCGTCGAATACCTGGCCGAGCGTTTTCCCGGCCACGCCCTGTGGCCGCGCGATGCCGCACAGCGCGCCCGCGCCCGCAGCATCGTGGCCGAAATGCACGCCGGCTTTGCCGCGCTGCGCCGCCGTTGCCCCATGAACATCGCAGCGCATTTGCCCGAACGTGGCCGCACCGCGCTACGCGAGGACGCCGGTGTGCGCGCCGATCTGGCGCGCATCGTCGCCATGTGGAGCGATCTGCTGGCCGCGCATGGCGGGCCGATGCTGTTCGGCGCGTTCAGCATGGCCGATGCCTACTACGCCCCGGTGGTCATGCGCCTGCGCACCTACGAACTGCCGACCCCGCCCGCCATCGTCGGCTACGCAGCGCGCGTGCAGGCGCTGCCCGGCGTCAAGGCATGGATCGACGCTGTCCTGGCCGAGCGCACGTTCGTGCCGGTCATCAAGCCGCGCCGCACATCCCGCTGATACGGATTTGCGTTCCAGCGCATGGAATTTCTTCTCGCCATTCCCGCGAAGTTCCCGCCTTCGCGCATAAGCGTTAACCTTAAATTCGATTTGCGATATCCTCTGTCTCACCGAGTAGTACGAGACA
>JAIRVJ010000155.1 GCA_031253955.1 Burkholderiaceae bacterium
CCTATCGCTTCAATCGCCGCTTTGATCCGGCGGTCATGATGCCTCGGCTGCTACGGGCGCTGGTGACTACCGGGCCGCTTCCATTATGGATGCTGCGCTTCTCTGAGGTATGTACCTAAGGAACCTCTGAACAACCCTGTCACCCAGCCACTTCGATACCGTATTGCGCGATATCCCCATGCGCCGCGCTATCTCGCGCTCGCTCAACCCAGCGCGCTCTCTCATACGCCGTACCTTGCCTATCACGTCCATGGTCTTCACTCCTGTTACCCCACTGCTTAAAAAAACAGCAGAGTAGGTCGAATACCTGGCTCACTTTTACTTCAGCATCCCCTCAAAAATGACTCAAATTTCAATCAGCGCCAACAGGTGCGGTTCTTCCTTGAGCGCCCAAGGGCGAAAGATTTTTCGCCCCTGCCCCAACGCACGCGCTGCGCCTCGAAGAGGTTCCTGGGCAGGGGCCGTTTTTTTCTCCCTTTCCCACGAGTGGGAGAGGGAGAAAACCATGCCCAACGCCTAACCTTACCGCGGCCTCGCTTTAACTGGCGTAACCCAGGCACGCGCCGGCGTTGGGGCGGCCTTTGCATTCGCGCTTCAAGCGCCGCTCGCGCTCGGCGGCGCTTTCCTGGCTGGGACTCTTGACGAACTTGACGGTGTGCGTGGGCTGCTTTGCGGCAGCCGTTGATTTGTTCTTCTTGGCGGCTTGTGCGGGGGCAGTGGCGCAAGTCAGCGCCAGCGCGACGGCAAGGCAAGGCAACAAAGGGCGGACAGTCATGGCGGGAGGCGCTCCAGAGATTGCAAATGTGGTGAAGCGATCAATGGTAGCGCGCCGATCCCTAAAATTCCAACTTTGGTTTTGAACCGTGAAAGGCCACTTATGGCAGTGTACGAAGTGCAAGGCAAGCAACCCCAAATCGACGCGAGCGCGTGGGTTGCCGATTCGGCTGAGGTGATGGGCGATGTGCGGCTTGGGCCGCTGGCGAGCATCTGGTTTGGCTGCGTGGCGCGCGGCGATACCGACAGCATCAGCATTGGCGAGGGCAGCAACATTCAGGATTTGAGCGTGCTGCATGCTGACGCGGGCGCGCCGCTTACGGTGGGCCGGCGCGTGACGGTGGGGCACAAGGTGATTCTGCACGGCTGCACCGTGGGTGACGAGACGATGATCGGCATGGGCGCGGTGGTGCTCAACAACGCCAGGATTGGCAAGCACTGCCTGGTCGGAGCCGGCGCGCTGGTGACGGAAGGCAAGACTTTTCCCGATGGCAGCATGATTTTGGGCGCGCCCGCCCGCGCAGTGCGCCAGCTTGCGCCGCAGGAGATCGAGATGCTGCGCCGCAGCGCGCAGCATTACATCGACGGCGCCGGGCAGTTTCGCGCCACGCTGAAGAAGCTTTAATCCATCCAGCATGTCGGAACTGCACCGCTTCATCTTCGAGGGCCTGCCGGTGCGCGGCCAGTGGGTGCGGCTCACCGATGCCTGGCAAGACGTGCTGCGCCGCCGCGCGGCCAACACGCAGACCGGCGCGTACCCGCCCCCGGTGGCGCAATTGCTGGGCGAGTTGACGGCGGCTGCCGTGCTGCTGCGCGCGGGCATCAAGTTCGATGGCGCGCTGACGCTGCAAATTCAGGGCGATGGGCCGCTCAAACTGGCTGTGGCCGAGGTGCAGGCCGATCTGCGCTTGCGCGCCACCGCCACGTTGCAAGGCGCCGCGCCTGCGGGCGCGGGCTTGCCAGAGCTGGTGAACGCGCATGGCCGGGGCCGCTGCCTCGTGGTGCTGGACCCCGCCCACCGGCGGCACGGCCAGCCGCCGCAGCAGGGCGTGGCCGCGCTGACGGAGGAGGGCGGCGCGCCGCTGCCCGATGTGGCGGGGGTGATCGAGCATTACATGCGCCAGTCCGAGCAATTGGACACCACGCTGGTGCTGGCCGCCGATGCGCAGGCTGCCGCCGGCCTGCTGATTCAGCGACTGCCGGACAACGGGGGCCAGCGCGCCGCCGATGAAGGGGCCGAAGACGGTTACCGGCGCATCGCTCTTTTGGCCCAGACCGCGCAGCGCGCGGAACTGCTCGGGCTGGATGGCATGGCGTTGCTGCGCCGCTTGTTCTGGCAAGAAAAGTTGTTGCTGCTGGCATCGCCGCCGGGTACGAGCGCGCCGCGCTTTACCTGCCCGTGCAGCCGCGAGCGCGTGGCCGCCATGCTGCAAGGGCTGGGCCGCCAGGAGGTGGAGGCGATCTTGCGCGAGCAGGGCGTGGTCGAGGTCGGATGCGACTTTTGCGGACGGCAGGAACGCTTCGACGCAGTGGACGCTGCGGGTCTTCTGTTCACCCCGGCGCAGGCGCTTATGGGCGGCACGCAAACGCTGCAATGATTCCAATTCCGAGATGATAAAAATCACCATGAAAAATCGTCATTCCCGCGCAGGCGGAAATCCATGATGTTGCCTCTTGCAACGGCGCTCGCTGGATTCCCGCCTTCGCGGGAATGAACGAAGTATTTATGCGCTTTGACATCGTCACACTGCTGCCGGAGTTGTTCGCGCCGTTCATGGCGGCGGGCGTGACGCGCCGCGCGTTTGAGAGCGGGCAAGTGCAAGTCAAACTCTGGCAACTGCGCGACTTTGCAGCGGGCGCTTACCGGCGCGTGGACGACCGGCCCTTTGGCGGCGGCCCCGGCATGGTGATGCTGGCCGAGCCGCTGGCGCGCTGCGTGGAGGCGATCCGCGCCGAGCGGGCCGATGCACAAGCTGTGCCCGTCGTGCTCTTTTCGCCCGCAGGCCGCAAGCTCGATCACGGCGCGGTCGAAAGCTGGGCTGCCGGCGGCGGCGCGGTGCTGGTTTGCGGGCGTTACGAGGGGGTGGATCAGCGTTTTATCGACGCTTATGTGACGCACCAGATCAGCCTGGGCGACTTCGTGCTCTCCGGCGGCGAAATCGCCGCGCTGGCGCTGCTCGATGCCGTGGCGCGGCTGCAACCGGGTGTGCTGCACGATGCGGCTAGCAGCCAACTCGACAGCTTCAACCCCGCGCTGGGCGGCTTGCTCGACAGCCCCCATTACACCCGGCCCGAACCATGGCGCGGCGCGAGCGTGCCTGGGGCGCTCTTGTCGGGCCACCACGCCCGCATCGAACGCTGGCGGCGCGAGCAATCGCTGGCCCTGACAGCAACCGCACGGCCCGATCTGATCGCCGCCGCCCGTGCGGACGGCAGCTTGAGCGCGCTCGATGAAGAACTGCTGTCTGGCGGCGTCCGCAGGTTATAATTAAAAGCTTTGCGATCCTCTGCCGGCCGCGGTGCCATCGTGCCGCCTTCAGCGTAGCGTGTGCATGATCGAGCAGGAAAGTGCCATGAATCTGATTCAGACCCTCGAACAAGAGGAAATCCAGCGCCTGGGCAAGAACATTCCCCAGTTCGCTTCGGGCGACACCGTGGTGGTGAGCGTCAACGTGGTGGAAGGCACGCGCAAGCGCGTGCAGGCTTTTGAAGGAGTGGTGATCGCCAAGCGCAACCGGGGCTTGAGCAGCGCCTTCACGGTGCGCAAGATTTCCAGCGGCGAGGGGGTGGAGCGCACCTTCCAGCTCTATAGCCCGCTGATCGCCGGCATCGAAGTCAAGCGCCGCGGCGACGTGCGCCGCGCCAAGCTCTACTACCTGCGCGAGCGCAGCGGCCGCTCGGCCCGCATCAAGGAAAAGCTGCCTGGCCGGTCGGAAAAGCAGGCTACCAAGGCTGCCTGATTTTTCGCGCCCGCCGGGTGTTTCCACCGCCGAAAAAAACCGCCCGTGACTGCCAGTCATCGGCGGTTTTTTGTTGGCCGGCAATTATGAACACGCCTTTATCCAAGCTGCCCAATTTCGACCCGCGCCAAGTGCCCGTGGTGGAAGAAGCTCGCCTGCCGCCGGTTCCGCGCGAGCAGCTCACGCCCGCGGCGCTGCGGCGGCGTTTCAGCGCGCCGCCAAGCTGGCAGCCCGAAGTGCGCAGCGAGCCGCGCTTTGCCGCCCGCGCGCCGGCGCCCGCCGCCGTGCTGGTGCCGCTGGTGGAGCGGCCCGGCGGCCTGTCGGTGCTGTTGACCGAGCGCACGGCCCATCTTTCCACCCACTCCGGCCAGATCGCTTTTCCCGGCGGCAAGGTGGACGCCCAAGACGCCGGCGCGGTCGATGCCGCCTTGCGTGAGGCGCAAGAAGAGGTGGATTTGCGGCGCGACTTCGTGGAGGTGATCGGCCAGTTGCCGGTGTACGTGACCGGCACGCAATTCATCGTCACCCCCGTGGTGGCGCTGGTGCGCGAGGGCTTTTTGCTGCATCCCAATCCGCACGAGGTGGCGCATGTCTTCGAGGTGCCGCTAGCCTTTCTGATGGACCCGGCGCACCACCGGCGCCACCGCTTCGCGTGGGAAGGCGCGGTGCGCGAGTGGTTTTCCATGCCCTACGTGCAAGCCCCCGCCGGCCCCGCGCCGGGCCGCCCGGTGGAACGCTTCATCTGGGGCGCTACCGCCGGTATGCTGCGCAACTTTTACCGGTTTCTGGCGGCGTGAGATGAGGTTGAGTGTTTGGCGTTGAGCGTGGGAACACCTGCGGCGGTTTGATTCAACTGTGTACTGTTTTCGCGCCGCTCGCCCCCACCCTAACCCTCCCCCGTGCGCGGGGGAGGGAATTTGAACCCCTTCCCCCGCGTGCGGGGGAAGGTTGGGGTGGGGGCCAACAGCTTCTGGAGCCGTACAGGGCATCCTGCAAAGTGTCAATGACTGACCTGAAACCGCCCTAACCGCTAAACACCAAACGGTTATCCGCCACAATCGCCGTCCATGAGCGCGCCGCATCCCATCCGTCACCAGTACGAAGACTTCATGCGCCATGTGGCCGAGCGCGGCGTGGTCAAGACCGACCGCACCGGTACCGGCACGCGCAGCGTGTTTGGCTACCAGATGCGCTTTGACCTGGCCGAAGGTTTTCCGCTGGTGACCACCAAGAAGGTGCACCTCAAATCCATCATTTACGAGCTGCTGTGGTTTCTGCAAGGCGGCCGCAACAACCGCTGGCTGCGCAGCAAAGGCGTGACCATCTGGGACGAATGGGCCGACCCCGAAACGGGCGACCTCGGCCCGGTCTATGGCGTGCAGTGGCGCAGTTGGCCGACGCCGGGCGGCGGCCACATCGACCAGATCGCCCAGGCGGTGCAGATGCTGCGCAGCAACCCCGATTCGCGCCGCATCGTCGTGAGCGCGTGGAATGTAGCCGATCTTCCGCAAATGGCGCTCATGCCCTGCCACGCGCTGTTTCAGTTTTACGTGGCGCCGCCGCAGGCCGTGGGCGAGCGCGGCAGGCTCAGTTGCCAGCTCTACCAGCGCAGCGCCGACATTTTTCTGGGCGTGCCCTTCAACATCGCCAGCTACGCGCTGCTCACGCACATGCTGGCGCAGCAGTGCGACCTTGATGCCGGCGAATTCATCTGGACCGGGGGCGATTGCCACATCTACCACAACCACGCTGGGCAGGTGGCGCTGCAACTTTCTCGCACGCCCTATCCGTATCCCACGCTGCACATCCGGCGCAGGTCAGCTTCCATCTTCGAGTATGAGTACGAGGACTTCGAAATGCGCGACTACCAATGCCACCCGGCGATCTAGGCGCCGGTGGCGGTATGAGGAAGCCGTCATTCCAGCGCAGGCGGGAATCCATGAACGTTACCACTTGCGACGGCCCAAGATGGATTGCCGCCTGCGCGCGAATGACGGAATACTTTTCTCGTCTTGAACGCGAATTGGAATGAGACCTCTCATGCGCCTGAACCTGATCTACGCCCGCGCCGCCAATGGCGTCATCGGCAAGGGCGGCGCGCTGCCCTGGCATTTGCCCGAAGACATGGCGCACTTCAAACGCCTGACCGCCGGCTGCCCCGTCATCATGGGCCGCAAAACCTGGGATTCGCTCCCCGCCCGCTTTCGCCCGCTGCCCGGGCGCGTCAACATCGTCGTCACGCGCCAGAGCGATTGGGCGCAACCCGGCGCGCTGCGCGCCGACAGCCTGCCGCAAGCTTTGGCCCTGTGCGCCGACGCGCCCGAAGCATGGGTCATCGGCGGCGCCCAAATCTACGCCGCCGCCCTGCCGCTGGCGCAGCGCGCCGTCGTCACCGAAATTGAGAGCCACTTTGAAGGCGATGCCTACGCCCCCCAACTGGACGCTCGCTGGCGCGCAACGGCGCGCCAGGAACAGATGGCCACATGCGGCCTGCGCTTTGCTTTTGCTACCTACGAGAAGGTTGAGTAGTGGCAAAAATTTTTCGCCCCTGCAGTCGGCGACTCTTGATTGTGTTCAATCCGGAAAGCATCATGGCCTACAGCGAAGACCTCAAGCAAAGGGTATTGGCTTTTGTGGCTGCCGGGGGCAGTAAGGTTGAGGCGGCCAGGCTGTTTTCGCTAGCGC
>JAIRVJ010000071.1 GCA_031253955.1 Burkholderiaceae bacterium
CGGGATGAGTTGGTGCGCCGGGCGCGCCGCACGGGCTACTGCCCATGCAAGCGACTGGCGCGCCAAATCGCCCGATTTCGACCCAACCCGAAGGGCAGGGGCTTTTTCGGGCGGTCTGCTGCGTTGCAAATCCTCGCCATAGCACGGCTATGGCTGCGGTTTGCGTCTTGCAGCCCATCCCGAAAAAGCACCTGCGCGATCCCGAAAAGACCATGAACAGGCTCTTAGGCATGAACCATGACTTCGCCGAACTGGTAGGCCCTGGCAGGCAAGGCCGTCAGATCCGAAGCATGATCGTCGAAGTAAAGCTCCAGCGCTTCCCGAAGATTGGCGACGGCCTCTTCTTCGGTGTCGCCTTCGCTGGCGACCTCGACATCCAGACAGCGGGCCACGTACGCGCCATCTTCCTCGAAAACGACAAATTTCATCAGGCGTTTCATGGCGTTCATGTTATCAGCACCGGCGCCATGAGCGTGATCAAACCCTTTCCACATCCGCCCCGATGCCGCGCAGTTTTTCTTCCATTTGATCGTAGCCGCGGTCCAGGTGGTAGATGCGGTCCACCAGCGTTTCGCCTTCGGCCACCAGGCCGGCAATGACCAGGCCGGCGGAGGCGCGCAGGTCGGTGGCCATCACGGTGGCGCCCGACAGGCGCGCCGGGCCGTGGATAGTGGCGCTGTGCCCGTCCACGCGCACGTGCGCGCCCAGGCGCACCAGTTCGTTGACGTGCATGAAGCGGTTCTCGAAGATCATCTCCGTCACGGTGCTCGAACCCTGCGCGATGCAGTTGAGCGCCATGAACTGCGCCTGCATGTCGGTCGGAAAATCGGGGTATTCCTTGGTGCAAAAGCTCTGCGCCGTCAGCGCCGGGCCGCCGCGGCTGGTGATGCGGATGAAGCAGTCTTCGGCGTTTTCGCCCGGCTCGACGATGGCGCCCGCTGCGGCGAGTTTTTCCACCACCGCCTGCATGTGGCCGGCGCGCGCCTGGCGCAGCGTCACGCGCCCGCCGGCGGCGGCCACGGCGCACAGGAAGGTGCCGGCCTCGATGCGGTCGGGCAGCACCTGATGCGTGCAGCCGCGCAGCCGTTCCACTCCTTGCACCCTGATCTGGCTGCCGCCGTGCCCTTCGATGCGCGCGCCCATGCCGATCAGCATGTGCGCCAGGTCGGCGATTTCGGGTTCGCGGGCGGCGTTTTCCAGCACGGTTTCGCCTTCGGCCAGGCAGGCGGCCATGAGCAGGTTTTCAGTGCCGGTGACGGTAATCATGTCGGTAGTGATGCGCGCGCCCTTCAGCCGCGCGCGGCCGGGCGGCAGCCGGGCGACGATGTTGCCGTGCTCGATGTCGATCTGCGCGCCCATCGCCCGCAATCCCTTGATGTGCTGATCCACCGGACGCGAGCCGATGGCGCAGCCGCCGGGCAGCGAAACCTGGGCGTGCCCGAAGCGCGCCAGCAGGGGGCCCAGGGCCAGCACGGAGGCGCGCATGGTCTTGACCAGATCGTAGGGCGCCACGGGCGTGATGGCCGCGCCCGCCTGCAAGCTCATGCCGCCGCGCTCGCCTTGCGTGTGGGCGCGCATCCCCATGTTTTCCAGCAGGTGGCGCATGGTGCGCACGTCGTGCAGGCGCGGCATGTTGAGCAGTTGCACCGGCTCGTCGGTGAGCAGCGCGGCGCACATTTCGGGCAGCGCGGCGTTCTTGGCGCCGGAAATCTGCACGTCGCCTTCGAGCCGGCGTCCGCCGCGAATCAGTAATTTGTCCATGTTTTATGCGTCAAAAACGACTATAACCCAATATGATCATGGAAATAAAGCTATAAAATCAGGATCTGCCGGAGGATTGCCGTGCGGCCCATTCCGCCGGAGTGCAGGTTTTCATGGACAGCGCATGCACCTCGTTGCTGGCAAGACGCCCGCCCAAAGTGGCATACACACGCTGGTGGCGGGCGATGGGGCGTTTGCCCTCGAACTCGCGCGAGACGATGGTGGCAAACCAGTGGTGCCCATCGCCCTGCACATCCAGATGCTCGCACGGCAGGCCGGCGGCGATGAGTTGCTGAAGTTGTTCGGCAGTCATTTTTACGTTTGGCGTTTGGCGTAAACAATCCTGCGCTCAACGCTCAACCTTTCTTCTTCAATAGCGCAGCTTGTACCCCGTGCGCAGCAGGTGCAGCGTGAGCGCGGAGACGGCCAGCAGGCTGCCGCCGGACACCGCCAGACTCAGCCACGGCGACACGTCGCTCACGCCGAAAAAGCCGTAGCGCAGGCCGTCGACCATGTAGAAGAACGGGTTGAAGTGGCTCAAGGTTTGCCACACGCCGGGCAGCGAGTGAATCGAGTAAAACACGCCCGCCAGAAAGGTCATGGGCATGACCAGAAAGTTCTGGAACACGGCCATCTGGTCGAACTTGTCCGACCACAGCCCCGCCAGCAGGCCGAGCACGCCCATGAGCGCCGCGCCCAGCAGCGCGAACACGGCGATCCACTCCACCGCTGCCGCCCGCGGCGGCGCGTACAGCAGCGTGACCAGATACACCCCCAGCCCCACCGCCAGCCCGCGCGCAATGGCCGCGCCCACGTAGGCCACGAACCAGTGCCAGGCTGTGAGCGGCGTGAGCAGCTGGAACACCAGGTTGCCCATGATCTTGCTTTGCACCATGCTTGATGCGCTGTTGGCGAAAGCGTTTTGCAGCACGCTCATCATCACCAGTCCCGGCACCAGAAAAGCGACGTAGCCCACGCCCGGATACACCCGCACCCGGTCGCTCAGGACGTGGCCGAAGATCATCAGGTACAGCACCGCCGAGAGCACTGGCGCGGCGATGGTCTGCAAGGACACGCGCCAAAAGCGCAGCACTTCCTTGGTCAGCAGCATCTTCCAGCCGTCGCCCGCGGCGGGCAGGGCGTCGGGCCGAGGGGCGCTGGCGTTCATGGCGCGGCCTCGCTTGCGGCGCACTGGGCGCGCTCGCCGGTCAGGGCGATGAACACGTCTTCCAGATCGGCCTTGCGGATTTCGATGTCTTCCACCGCCACGCCCGCCTCGCGCAGCGCGGCCAGATGGCGCTCGATCTGCGCCGGATCGTGCGCGGGCAGCTCGACGATGCGGCCCGTCATGCGCGCCTGCGCCGCAAGGGGTGCGGGCAGCAGACTGTCGGTCTTGAAGTGCAGCACGTTCGCCGTGGCTGCGCCCGCCAGCAGCGCGCTGGTGCGATCCAGCGCCGCCACCCGGCCTTTCTTGAGCATGGCGATGCGCTGGCACAGCGCCTCGGCTTCTTCCAGATAGTGCGTGGTCAGCAGCACCGTGTGGCCCTGGCGGTTCAGGCCGGCGATGAACTGCCAGAGCATCTGGCGCAGCTCCACGTCCACCCCGGCGGTCGGCTCGTCCAGCACGATCACCGGCGGTTTGTGCACCAGCGCCTGCGCCACCAGCACGCGGCGCTTCATGCCGCCAGAAAGCTGGCGCATGTTGGCCTTGGCCTTGTCGGCCAGGCCCAGACCGGCCAGCAACTCGTCGATCCAGTCGTCCTGACGGAACAGGCCGAAATACCCGGCTTGAAAGCGCAGCGCCTCGCGCACCGTGAAGAAGGGGTCGAACACCAACTCTTGCGGCACCACGCCCAAGTGCCGCCGCGCGGCCACGAAGTCGGCCTGCACGTCAAGCCCATGCACTCGCACCTGCCCGGAAGTGGCGCGCGCCAGCCCCGCGAGAATGGAAATGAGCGTGGTCTTGCCCGCCCCGTTGGGGCCGAGCAGGCCGAAAAATTCGCCTTCTTCAATGTCGAAGCTGACGTTATCGAGGGCCTGGAGGGGAGTGGAACCGGGTTTGCCGGAACCCGGATAAACCTTGCTGACCGACTGAAAGGAAATGGCGGGCATGAGAGGGCGGCATTTTACGGTCGGGCGTTTGGCGTGGAGCATTCGGGAGATGGAAAAAATTGCTCAACTATTAAATCGATAGCTCAATATCAAGATTTTGTATATATTTATTGGCTAGAAAATATAGAAAATATATATTAATCGTTGGTATGCAGCTATTAAAATAATATTCAATTGCGGTACACGGCTTGCGCCACTGTCTGAATGTCGCTGCGGGGGCCAAAACCCATGGCGGTGACGCGGTACAGACGGCCGGTGGCGGCCAAAGTGCCGGCGGGCGCGGCGGATTTGTAGTTGGCCGTAACCATGCCGGCGCCGACGTTGGAGGCGTCGGCGCGGGACACATCCTCGATGGCGTAGCGCGGCGCGAGCGCGGGCTGCACGCCGACGCCGGCGGGCGCGCCCGCATGGGGAAAAGCGCGGCCCGTGAAAGTGCCCAGCGCCGCCGTGGGCGCGGAGGGCGAGGTGTCGGTGAAATCGACCGTCAGCCAGGTCGGCTTGGCCACGCCCGCCGTCACGGGGCTGCACAGTCCCTGCCAGGCGTCCGCGCCGCAGCCGGATTCGGGAACCGGCGGGCCGGATTGGATGGCCGCGGTGCGGCTGCCCGGTGCGTCATTCGGCCCCATGAGGTCGAGCGCGGCATCGGCCAGTGCGCTTTCCGCGCTTTGCCAGGCCAGTTGCAGGTCGCGGTCGCTGCGGGCGCCGCGCTCGCCCATCAAGCTCATTTGCATACTGGCCGCGCCGAGCAGGGAGACGATCACCAGCAGCATCAGCACCATCACCAGCGAAATGCCTTGCTGGGAAGCGTGGCGTGGGCGGGCGGGCGAAATGGCGGGCATGGCGGCAGCCAGGTTATTGCGGCAAGATTACGTCGCAAGCCAGCGTGGACGCACTCGATTGATAACCCTGGTTCTGGCAGTTGCGCAGATGCACGGTGAAGGTCACGGTTTGCCGCAGCCGCGCGTCGGTGGCGGTGTAGCTGCTGCCAGGGTCGGCGGCGCTGGCATACCGGCTGCCGAGCGGGAAAAGTTTTTGCGGCGCCGCCGCGCCTTGCGCGGAACGGTCAGGTCCGCGCAACACCATGCCGATGCGCAAGCTGCGCACGCGGCGCCAGTTGGCATAGGTGGCGTTCAGGTCGCCGGGAACGGTGAGTTGAGCGGCCCGTAAATAGCCATTCGGGATGGAACTGGCCGCGTTGCCCGGCCCCAGGGTCGCGCCCGGCGTAACGTGATCCACGCCGTACAGCACCTGAAAGGATTCCACGCCCGCGACCAGCGGACTGATGGTGTGTTTACCGGTTTTTTCCGAGCGGTAGGTGCACATCAGCGCCGGCTCGTCGTTGACGCTCTTGGCCACGCTCAAGACGCTGTAGATGCGGTCGTCGCGTCCGGTCGAGGCGAGCTTGGGCGCGTTGCCGGCGCAGGTAATCATGCTCCCGTCCGAGTAGCCGGACGCGCTGGAGAGGTCGAGCGCGGCCTGATATTGCAGGATCAGCACGTCGCTGCCGTTGCCGCCGTCGCTGGCGGTGCGCGGCGTGGCCGCGTAAAACGGGTCGGACGAATTGGGCGTGGCGTTGTCGTAGCCGAACACGTTGGGCGGCAGTTCCCGAATGTCCGTCTTCGGGTTGATGAGCGCGTACCGCGCTTGGCTGTCCGCATACGGCGCGCTGGCGCTGGGCAAGTCTTCAAAACCCGCCTGCACCGCCAGCCGCTGGATGATGTCGGCGGCAAAGCGCGCGTTGTCGCGCAACTGCGAGGCCGCATCCACCGTGCCCGCACCCCGGCGCGCGGCGCTCAGCGCCGACACGGCCGCCAGCATGACCAGCAGCCCGACCGCCACGGCGATCAGCAGCTCGGTCAGCGTCATACCCGCAAGCGCGCCGCGCCTGGTGGTGGCCCGGATCATGGCTTTAGAACGTGTTTGCGATCTCGGCGCGAGGTGTGCGGGATGCGGATTGGGATGGGCTGCAAGGCGCAAGCCGCCGCCAATGGCCAGTGCCATTGGCAAGGATTGCAACGCCGCAGACCTTTCACGCCCGCGCCCGCCCGCCCGTGCCGAGATCGTAAACACGTTCTTAGGGATCGAGCGCGACAGGAAACACCACGAACGGGCGTGCGGCGGCGTCCGAGGCGGCGACGATGCTCCCGCGCGTATCCTGGCGCGTCCAGCCGATCTTGATGTAGGCGGCGCTTGGGCTGGCGGCGGGCGCGCCGGCGCAATCCCACACCGGCAGCCCTTGCTCGTCGTAGGGGCTGCTATCGGCGCAGACCGTCACTCGCGCGCCCGGCAGCGCGTCATCCACGCGCGCCAGCCAGTCGGTCATCTGGGCGCTGGCCACATCGGCGGGCGCAGCGCACGACTGGCCGCTGTCCAGACAACCGGAAGCACGCTCCGGCGTCAGCGAGCCGTCGGCAAAAGCGCCCAAGTAGGGATTTCTGGTTTGAGCGGCGATCCGCGCATTGGTACGCATCATTTCGCCCAGTTCCCGCCCGAAACCGACCGCCACCGATTGCAACCGGGCATCGCGCGTGAATTTGAGTGAGACCGCTTGCTGGCGCAGCGCCCCCAGCAGCCCGAATGAAAGGATAACCACGGCAATCAGCGCCTCGAGCAGCGAAAAGCCGCCCATTCTGGAAAGGTCATGGTTATTCATGGGCGCGCATTATGCGCAAACTTTCTTTCTCCTCACTCGCAAGAGGGAAAGAGCTGGTTTTTTTCTCGCCCGCTTGCGGGAGGGATGCAGGGGAAAGGGCTGGCCGCAGGCCGGTAACGAACCAGCCACAATGCCGCCCTCAGCCCCAGTCAGGAGACTCATCATGAAAGCCAGCAACATCCTCGAAACCATAGGACGCACGCCGCACGTGCGCATCCGCCGGCTATTCGGCCCCCATGCCCAGGTTTGGGTCAAGAACGAGCGCGCCAACCCCAGCGGCTCGATCAAGGACCGCATCGCACAGGCGATGGTCGAAGACGCCGAACAAAGCGGCCAGCTCAAGCCCGGTGGCACGATCATCGAACGGTATCTGCCGGTGCAAGGGTATTTGCCGGGGTCAGCGTGGCGTGCATGGCAGGCGCGCGGCCTTGACGCAAGGCCATCTTTTGGCGCGAGTCATTGACAGATCGAAACATTTTTTGATCTAGGTTAATCTTCTGGAAATAAAAAAGGCGGATGATAGATATGGACAATTTGTCAACAGGAGCCAGATATGAATAGGAAAAGAGTGAAGTCCGGCCTGCTGGTGCTGGCAGCGGGGGTAGGGCTTGTTGCGGCAAGTGCCAGCTGGGGAGCGGAATCCCTGCAGGATGTCATGAAGCGCAGGAACCTGTCGCAGCAGGATCTGCTGGCGGCAGCCAAGACCTACGTGCCGACCGGCAAGCGCGACGAGTTCCTTGCGCTCAGTTCCGGCGGCCAATCGGGACAGATCATTGTTTACGGCGTCCCCTCGATGCGTATCCTCAAGTACATCGGGGTGTTCACGCCGGAACCTTGGCAAGGCTACGGCTACGACGAGGAATCGAAGGCGGTGCTGGCCGGCGGCAGGATCGACGGCAAGGACATCACCTGGGGCGACACGCACCACCCGGCCATCTCCGAAACCAACGGCGAATATGACGGCCAGTTCCTGTTCATCAACGACAAGGCCAACCCGCGCATCGCTGTGGTGGATCTGCGCGACTTCGAGACCAAGCAGATCGTGGTCAACCCGATCTTCAAGTCCGACCACGGTGGCGCCTTCGTCAGCCCGAATACCGACTACATCATCGAGGCATCCCAGTATGCCGCTCCGCTGGAGAACAAGAAGTTCTATCCGCTGGAAGAATTCAACGACAAATATCGCGGCGGCGTGACCTACTGGAGGTTCAACCGCGAGGAAGGCCGGATTGATGTGAAGCAATCCTTCTCGGTCGAACTGCCGCCCTACAGCCAGGATCTTTCCGACTTCGGCAAAGGCCCGTCCGACGGCTGGTCGTTCACCAACTCGTTTTGCTCCGAGCGTTATGTCGGCGGCATCGAGAAAGGCCGTCCGCCCTATGAGGCCGGCTGCTCGGCCAAGGACACCGACTATCTGCATGTGATCAACTGGAAAAAAGCCGTCGAGCTGTTCAAGCAGGGCAAGACCAAGAAGATCAACGGCCACGACGTGATCATGATGGATACCGCCATCAAAGAAGGCATCCTGTACCTGATTCCGGAAGCCAAGTCGCCGCACGGCGTGGACGTGACCCCAGACGGCAAATACATCGTCGTTGCCGGCAAACTCGATACTCACGTATCGGTATTTGACTTCGACAAGATCATGGCGGCCATCAAAGCCGGCAAGATCGAGTCCAGGGATCCGTATGGCATCCCGGTCCTGAGCATGAAAGATACGCTGCATAACCAGGTGGAGCTTGGCCTCGGCCCGCTGCATACGCAGTTCGACTCCAAGCCTTGCATCGCTTACACGTCGCTGTATGTGGACAGCCAGGTCGCCAAGTGGGATTTCTGTGATGGCAAGGTGCTCGACAAGATTTCCGTCCACTACAACATCGGCCACCTGATGACCATGGAGGGCGATTCGACCAAACCCAAGGGTCATTACCTCGTTGCCCTGAACAAACTGGCGATTGACCGCTTCAACCCGGTCGGCCCGCTGCACCCGCAGAACCACCAGTTGATCGACATCAGCAACGACAAGATGGTGCTCTTGTACGACATGCCGATTCCGCTGGGCGAGCCGCACTACACGGTGGCGATCGCTGCCGACAAGCTCAAGCCTGGCATCCGGTATGCGGTCGGCACCAACAGCCGCACCGACAAGCCTTCGCCCTACGCCGTGCGCGCCGGCGAGGAAAAAACGGTGCGCGAGGGTAACAAGGTCACGGTCTACGGTACCGCGATCCGCTCGCACTTCACGCCGGAAACCATTGAGGCGGAAGTCGGCGACGAGGTCACCATCCATCTGACCAACCTTGAACGCGCCGAGGACGAAACGCACGGCTTCACGGTATCGACCTACAACGTCCATGCCTCTCTTGAGCCGGGCAAGACCATCTCGGTGAAATTCAAGGCTGATAAGGAAGGCGTCTATCCGTACTACTGCACCGAGTTCTGCTCCGCGCTGCACCTCGAAATGCAGGGTTACCTGCTGGTCAAGCCCAAGGGCTGGAAACCGACCCAGGCGGCGACACTGGCCGCGCAGTCCTACACTGAGCAGGACTACAAGAATCAGTTGAAGAAAGTCGCCGACACCCAGGCCGTGATCGACTCCGTGGTGGCTTACATCACCAGCACCAACTACAAGGACTTCCCGGAAGCAGTCGCCATGGTGGATGACGCCTTCGACCAAGCCGGCAAGATCCCCGATGTGAAGGCCAAGGCTGAAGCCGCGGCGGCCAAGAAGGATTGGGCCAATGCCGTCCTCTGGGCCGAGCAGATCTGGCAATACCAGGTCAAGACCGCCGACCTTGGCTTGCGCGCCAAGACCTACCTGGAGCAAAATCCGGGAACCAAAAAAATCAAGTAGGCTCTAACAGAGCGAACGGTACTGGCGGGCGGCTGCGGGCCGCCCGCTTCCTTTGATCTCAGGGAGAAAAAATGAAACCCCAGTTGCTGATCTTCGCGGCGCTCATGGCGCTTGCCGCCAACCCGGTCTTGGCCGCTCCCGATGGCGCCAAGCTTTTTCAGGACAAGACCTGCTGGTCGTGCCACGGCAAGGACGCCAAAAAGCCCCTCCTGCCCGAGTATCCGAAGATCGCCGGGCAAAGCGCCAAGTACGCCGAGATGCAAATGCACGACATCAAGAGCGGCAAGCGCGCCAACGGCAACACTGCCGCCATGAAGGCCATCATGGTACTGGTCAATGACGACGAAATCAAAATTCTCGCCGAGTACCTTTCCAAAATGCAGCCTTGAAAACCCACACTCCAATCAGTGACACAAGGCGACAGCGATGCAAGGCAACCGGCATGTTGCCTAGAATGCAACCCAGTCACCCGTCCAAGAGGAAGAAAGCCATGAAAAAGCATGTAATCCTGACCGCCGCATTGCTCGGCGGCTCACTGGCCTTGGCCCAGGTGCCGGTCAAGAAATCCGGAATCGAGGCGCAAGGCTATCAGTGGAACGCCCAGGAAGGTGAGAAGATTGAAGCCTTGCACAAGAAAGGCGACATCAAGAACGGCGAGGAAGCCTATGAAGTCTGCGGCGCCTGTCACCTGCCTTCCGGCGCCGGACGGCCCGACGGCACCTTTCCGCAGCTGGCCGGTCAGCACAGCACGGTGCTGATCAAGCAGATGGCCGACATTCGTGAAGGCCTGCGCGACAACCCGACCATGTATCCGTTCGCCAAGGTGCTGACCGATCCGCAGGAGCTGGCCGATGTCTCGGCTTATATCCAGAGCCTGTGCATTCCGACCAACCACGGCAAATACGAGGGCGCGGACGCAGCCGTGCAAATCGCCACCGGCAGGGATCTGTACGAGAAGGAATGCAAGACTTGTCATGGCGTCAACGGCGAGGGCGACAAGGAAAAGTTCTATCCGGTCATTGCAGGCCAGCACTACAAGTACCTGCTGCGCCAAATGACGGATATCCGGGACGGCAAGCGCCGCAACGCCAACCCTGACATGGTGACGATCATCAAGAAGTACGACGACAAGCAGTTGGTGGCTATTTCCGCCTTCCAGTCCAGCATGACGATGCCTGGCGCCATGTGCAAGCCCGCCGCTGCTCCCAAGAAAAAGTGACGGCACGGCGGCAGACTACGCCGCCGTTTTCCTGATGCAGAGAATGTTGTATGTCTGACAAGAAGAGCGCAAATGTCTTGGTTGGTGGCCTGACGCTGGCAGCCTTGCTGCTGATGATCGTGGCCTATTTCGTGCCGATCTGGTGGGTTTCCCTGACCGCGCCGAACTATCCCAAGGACGCTTTTCCGGACGGCATCCGCATTCATTTCCACTTCGATGGCGTCTATAACGGCTGCAAAACAGCCGGCAAGAGCAGCCGTCTGGCCAGCGAGGTCATCCAGAAAGATCTGGGGGCCGATGACGAACGCTACAACCCGATCACCGACGCCAAGAAAGACATGAACCAGGGCGAAGGCGCGCTCGACTGCGTTCACGAGATGAACACCATCAATCACTACGTCGGCATGTACCCGATCATCACCGGAGCGCCGGTCGAAAGGCCGCTGGCCAAGTTCTTCTTTGGCTTCTTCGGCGTCATGCTGCTGGCCTTTGCCGTTACGCACCGCAAGCTCCGTCTGGCGATTCTCGGCGCCGGGTTTGCCGCTGTGGCCGTCTGGATGGTTGTCGACCAATATGTGCTCGGCCATCTCGCCGAGCACGTCGCTGCTTACATTGATGAAGCCGGCACCTTCTTCAGGGAGCCGGAGAAAATGCAGGTTTGGGGTCACAACGTGGCGACCGCCAGCCACATTGTCATTGCGGGGCTGATCGCCGCGATGGCCGTTGTTTTTCTGGGTGTCTGGAGGATTCGGCGCTTCGAGCTTGTCCTGGCCGCGGTGCCGGCGTTGTTGCCGGTGTTTTTCGTGGTCGAATACTCGGCATGGCTCTGGGTCTTTGGCCACAATCTGAACCAGATGGGCGCTTTCACGGTCAAGCCTTTCATGCCGACCGTGTTCGGCGAAGGCAAGGTGGCCCAGTTCACCACCAATTCCTACCCCTACTGGGGCTACGGATTGCTCCTGCTGATTTTCGTTCTCCTGGCGGTCGCCTTCTTGCTGCGGCGGCAACAATTGCGGCAAGAGGCGGCTGACTGAAAACGGTCATGCGGGCGCGCCCATTTCTGCTGCTGTCTCTTGCCT
Organism: Burkholderiaceae bacterium; assembly: GCA_031253955.1. Taxonomy (GTDB): domain Bacteria; phylum Pseudomonadota; class Gammaproteobacteria; order Burkholderiales; family Burkholderiaceae_C; genus Ottowia. The sequence goes on from JAIRVJ010000071.1 coordinate 11,679, forward strand.
TGACGCTGGCGGTCATCGGCGGGCGCATCGGTTTCGGCCAGGTGATCGGCAGCGAGACGGAAAACAGTCCGGTCACGGCGAACTCTGCTGCGGAGGACATGGGCGCGCTGCGCGTTGACGTCGACAAGCCGAAGCCGATTTTCATGCTCATCGAACGCGATCGGCGCATCTATGGGCTGAAACCCTTTCAGGAACTGGTGGATGCCGCCCCGGCTGGATCGGTGCTCAAGCCCCTGCCCGGCCAGTATGCCGGGCCGGTCACCATGACCAAGCCGCTCATCATCGACGGCGGCGGCCAGGTCACCATCGATGCCGGCGACCGCGGCACCGTGTTCACGCTCAAGACCAGCGGCGCCACGCTGCGCGGCCTGCACCTGACCGGATCGGGCGACTCTCACGATACCGACGACTCGTGCCTGGACGTGCGCGGCAATCGCAACACCATCGAAAAAATCACCATCGACAACTGCCTGTTCGGCATCGACCTCAAGCAATCCAACGACAACGTCGTGCGGGGCAACACCGTGCGCTCCAAGCCGGTTGATCTGGGCATACGCGGCGACGGCATCCGGCTGTGGTACAGCCGGCGCAATCTGATCGAGGGTAACCAGGTGGTGGATTCGCGCGATATGGTGGCCTGGTACTCGCACGACAACATCTACCGCAACAACATCGGTCTGCGCAGCCGCTACTCGATCCACTTCATGTTCGCCAACAACAACGTCGTCGAAGGCAACCACTTTCAGGACAACTCCGTCGGCGTGTACTTCATGTTCACGGAAGGCGGCGTCATGCGTAACAACGTGATCTCGCACGCCACCGGCGCGACCGGCATGGCGATCGGCTTCAAGGAATCGTCCGGCACGCTGATCGAGGGCAACACGATCATCTACTGCGCCGTCGGCATCGGCTCGGACCTGTCGCCGTTCCAGCCGGGCAGCAAGGTCACCATCCGGGGCAACCGCTTTGCCTACAATGGCATCGGCATCCTTTTCAACAGCGAGCGGGGCGGCAACGAAATGCTGGGCAACGACTTCGAAGGCAACATCACCCATGTGGCCTACGGCGCCGGGCGGGCGGCGGTCGCACGCAATAACTGGAACGGCAACTACTGGGACGACTATCAGGGCTTCGACCGCAATAACGACGGCGTCGGCGACACGCCTTACGAGATGCGCGCCTTTGCCGACAGCATCTGGATGGAAATGCCGGCAGCGCGCTTCTTCAAATCAAGCCCAGCCATGGAATTGCTGGATTTTCTTGAGCGGCTGGCTCCGTTCTCGACGCCGGATCTTCTCCTCAAGGATAATGCGCCGAGCTTTCATCCGGTGCTGGGGAGCGGATCGTGAGCGGCGCCGCGCCGCCCGGACGGCGGCAGTCCCGCCGGCGCATTTTGCGCACCCTCTTGCTGGCCGGCGGCGTGTTCGGCGCCTCCATGTCGGGTTACCTGCCGCTTGCCTACGCCAAGAAAGAGCGTTTGCGCCCGCCGGGCGCGCTGGACGAAAAGGATTTTCTGGCGTCCTGTATCAAATGTGGACAGTGCGTGCAAGTCTGCCCGGTGCAGGCCATCAAACTGGCCGATCTGGTCGATGGCTTTGGCGTCGGCACGCCCCATATCGAGGCACGTGAGCAGGCCTGCGATTTTTCTTGCGATGTGGCTCAGTGCATCCTCGCCTGCCCTACCGGGGCGCTGGTTTATGAGAAGCCGGAATTTATGTCGGTGCGGCCCGGCGCGCCGCTAGCGGAAAAACCGACGCTGCTGGCCAAAGAACACGATGCCGAGCCTACCCTCAACCTCAAAGAGCGCATAGGCGTGGCCCGGCTGACGCGCCCCGAAGGCTGTCTGGCGCGGCAGGGCAAGGGCTTCAAGGGTCAGGCGCGTGGTCCGCAGTTTCAGGGGAGACTGCGCTACTTGAGCGTGAACCGCCGGACCCCGATCAAGGTGGCCGATCATCCCTACGATACGGCGCTGTGCGATCTCTGTGTGCAGGTTTGTCCGATCAAGGATGCGATTGCTATCGAGACCATCACCGCTTCCGATGGCAGCCAGTATCAGTCGCCCGTGGTGCATGAGCAATGCATCGGCTGCGGCGCTTGCGAAATGATCTGCCCCACCGAACCGGCCTGCATCGAGGTGATGCCTGGGCAAGGATGGCACACATGAGCCAAATCATGCGACGCCGTTTCGGCGAGCAGATTCTGCTGATGCTCGGCCGCGAGCCGGGCAAGCCGCAAGAAATCAGCGAGCGCGCCCGCCAGATTCACGAACTCAAGCGGATGACCAACAAGGCCGACTTGCAGGAAGCTAGGAAAGCGCAGCGGGAGCAAAAAGCGCCCTCCCACAAGTGGCGCAACCGCCGCTGGATCGTGCTGGCGCTGGTCAATCTGCTGTTCGTCGTTTCCTACCATTTCGATGTGCAGATTCTGGAAGGCGCGCTGACCGCTTCCCGCTTCGCCGGCTTTCATCTCATCGACCTCAATTCGGCGCTGCAGGTGATGCTGGCGCACAAGCACGTCATTGTCAATTTGCTCATCGGCACCGGCACGGTGCTGGTCTTGTGGGCGCTGCTGGGCGGCAGGACATTCTGCTCCTGGGTCTGTCCCTACCATTTCCTGTCGGAGCTGGCCGAGAAAATCCATCTGCGGCTGGTCAAGATGAAGCTGGTCACCGACCAAACCATCGACCGCCGGCTGCGCAGCCTGTTCTGGCTGCTGTTTGCCGCGCTGGCGCTGGTGACCGGCTACACGGTCTATGAGGCCATTTCGCCGACCGGCATCGTTTCGCGCGCGCTCATCTACGGCCCCGGCCTTGCCCTGCTCTGGGTGCTGGCGCTGCTCGCGTTCGAGATTTTCTTTTCGCGCCGCGCTTGGTGCCGCTACGTTTGCCCGATCGGCCTGACCTATGGCGTGGTCGGCATTATTTCGCCGGTGCGCGTCAAATACACGCTCGAAGCGTGCCTGCACGAAGGCGACTGCCGCAAGGTCTGCCTGGTGCCGCACGTGCTGGATACCGTTATCAAGGGCCGCGCGGTCGATGCCGAAGTGCCCATCGGGTCTGACTGCACGCGCTGCGGCTTGTGCGTGGATGCTTGCCCGACCGGCTCGCTGAAATTTGAAGTCAAGGGTTTGAGCAAACTGCTCTGAGCTTGGCAAAACCTTCCCGGGAAATCCATGATCCGTTTCGACAGCGTTGTCAAGACCTTCCGCCGCGCCCGTGTGCTCGATGGCATCAGCCTGGAAATCGCGCTCGGCGAGCGCGTGGCCCTGATCGGCTCCAACGGCGCCGGCAAGACCACGCTGATCCGCTGTCTGCTGGGCGAGTATGCCCATGAAGGGCAAGTCACCATCGACGGCCATCACCCGCGCCGCGAGCGCACGCGGGTGCTCCGGGAAATCGGTTTCGTACCGCAGTTGCCGCCGCCGCTGAAAATGCCGGTCGGTCAACTGATCGCCTTTGCCGCCAGGTTGTGCGGCACCGATCCGCAACGCATTGTCGATCTGGCCAGCCGCCTCGGCCTGGATACGGCCCCGATTCTGAACCGGCAGTTCATCCGGCTTTCCGGTGGCATGAAGCAGAAACTGCTGATCGCCATCGCGCTGGGCCGCGACGCTCGCGTGCTGGTGCTAGACGAACCGGCGGCCAACCTCGACCCGGAAGCGCGCAAGATTTTCTTCGAGCTGCTGGCCGAACGCGCTGAAGCAGCCACCATGCTGATTTCCAGCCACCGCTTGAACGAAGTGTCGGCGCTGGTCAACCGCGTGATCGAACTGGACATGGGCAAAGTTGTGCTCGACGACCGGGTGGCTGACGACGTATCGCTGTCGGGCTTGCTGGATTGCCGCATCACCGTCAAGCGCGCCGATCCGGCGCTGGCCAAGGCCTTGCTGGCCTGGCAGTTTGCCGATCTGGACGGCGGGCTGCAATGGCAGGGGCAGGTGGCCGGCCCCGACCGGCTGCGTTTTCTGGGTATGACCTCGCGTTACGTGGGCCTGATTACCGATCTCAAGCTGACGGAAATAACGGAGACCGCGCCATGACCAGCCGCCGCCATCTTCTGGCCGCCGGCTTTGCGCTCACGCCGCTAGCCGCCACGATTCTTTCTGCCTGCAAGCAAGCGGGAAACTGGCCCGCGGGCATGAAGCCGATCATCTGGGACCGCGATATCTGCGTGCGGTGCAGCATGGCGATTTCGGACCGGCGCTTCGCCGCCGAAATGAGCGGCGGCCCAAAAGACACCGCCTTCAAGTTCGATGACATCGGCTGCGCCATGATCTGGCAGCGCGACAAGGCCAAGGACTATCCTTGGATGAACGAGGCGGCCACCCGCATCTGGGTAGCCGACGTGTACAGCAAGGGCGGCGAGGTCAATTGGCTGGACGCGCGCGCCGCCCACTACGTGAAAAAAACTTCGCCGATGGGCTACGACCTCGGCGCGAGCAGCCAGGCGGAAGCGGGCGCGGTGGATTTCCAGACCATGCGCGAGCGCATCCTGGCCAGTGAGAAATAAATCTGAGTTGAACCATGTCGCAACTGTGGCTTACTGCAAAACTGGATATCGTTGAATCCCTGCGCTCGCGCTGGTTTCTGATCTACACGCTGGTCTTCGGCGGCATCGTCGCGCTGCTGTTCCTGTTTGGGCTGACCGAATCGCGGGTGCTCGGCTTCATCGGCCTGTCGCGCCTGCTGGTGACTTACATCCAGCTCACGATGGCGATTTTGCCGATCTTCGTGCTCATCACCACCGTCCGCTCGGTGGCGGGCGACCGCGAAGCGGGCGTGTACGAATACCTGCTGTCACTGCCGGTGTCGCTGTCGGCATGGTTCTGGGGCAAGATTCTTGGCCGTTATCTGATGATCTTTCTGCCGGTTTTCGCCGCCATGGTCGTGGCGGTGCTGATCGGCCTTGTGCGCGAGATCGAAGTTCCCTGGGGCATGTTCGGCTACTACACGGCGCTGCTGGCCACGATGGGCGCGTGCTTTCTGGGCATCGGCATGCTGGTGTCGGCGCTGGCTCGCAGCACCGACATGGCGCAGGGCGCGGCCTTTCTGATTTGGCTGACGCTGCTGCTGTTTCTGGACCTGATCTTGCTCGGCGTCATGATTCAGGGCAAGGTCAGTCCCGAAACGGCAATCGCCGTCGCGCTGGCCAATCCGCTCCAGGTTTTCCGCACCGCCGCGCTCTCGCTGTTCGATCCGCAACTGATCGTGCTGGGGCCTTCGGCCTTCGTCATTCTCGACACCTTCGGCGCCACCGGCTACCAGATCTTTGCGCTGGCCTATCCGCTGGCGCTTGGCGTGGTCTGCGCCACCGTCGGCTATCTGGCTTTCCGCCGTGGAGACTTGCCATGAAAATTCGTGTTTTCCTGATCGCGCTGCTGCTGTCGCCCATTTGGGTGTTCGCGCAGGTATCCGTGCCTGACTCGGCGCCCGCCACCCTGTTCAGTGCGCCGCTGGTCGATTTTTCCGGCCAGCCCACGACGCTTGCCAGCTTGCGCGGTCAGCCGCTCATCGTCAACTTCTGGGCGCGCTGGTGCGGCCCCTGCCGGGTCGAGATTCCCGACCTCGTGGCCGAACAAGCCCGCATGAAAAGCGCCGGCGTGCAAGTGGTCGGCGTGGCGCTGGACGACAAGCCGGACGCCGTGCGCGATTTCGCCAAGGCCTACGACATCGACTATCAGGTGCTGCTGCTCAAGGACAACGGGCCGGATTTGCTCAAACAGCTTGGCAACCCCCAGGCCGGCCTGCCCTACACGCTGGTCATTGACCGGAGCGGCAAGGTCGTCTCGCACAAGCTTGGCGCCATGTCGCGCGCCGAAATGGCATCGGCGATGGAAGCCGCCAGCAAATAGGCTGAACTGTCGCGCTCGCAAACCTCATGCCCGCCTGGTTGCTTGGCTGTCTTCTTCTCGTTGTCGCGCCGGCCTGGGCGTCCATCCCTCTGCAACCCCTGATCGACGCCACGCCGGCGGGCGGGCATCTTGCGCTCGCGCCGGGGGAATACGCCGGCCCGGTCACGATAGACAAACCGATCCATCTGGACGGCGGCGGCAAGGCTGTTCTGCGCGGCGACGCTAACAGCACTGTGCTCACGCTGCGCGCCAGCGCCAGCAGCCTGCGCGGTCTGGTCATCAGCGGCAGCGGCGATCTGCACGACCGCATCGACGCCGGCCTGCTCATCGAAGGCGACGACAACCTGATTGAAGACAACCGCATGGATGACGTGCTATTCGGCATCCACGTCAAGCAGGGCAACCGCAACCGCATCATCGCCAACCGCATTCTGGGCAAGCCGCACAACTCCGGTTTGCGCGGCGACGGCCTGCGGCTGTGGTACAGCCGTCACAACCTGATCGAAGGCAACCATTTCGAGCGCGTGCGCGACCTGATCTTCGACAATTCGCCCGAAAACCGCTTCATCGGCAACACCCTGCACGATGGCCGTTGCAGCATGGAAATCGTCTTTTCCCCGAAGATGATCATCGAGCGCAACGCCTTCACCCACACCGCCACCGGCATCATCGCCCTGTACTCCAGCGGCCTGGTCATTCGCGGCAACCGCATCGTCCATGCGCGCGGCGGCGGCGGCGCGGGCATTGCCTTCAAGGAAAGCAGCGAAACCCTGGTCGAGGGCAACGAGATCATCGACTGCGCCGTCGGCCTGTCATCCGGCCCCCCGCCCGGCGGCGGCGCGGCGCTCATCATCCGCAACAACCGCTTTGCCTACAACATCATCGGCATGTACTTCTACGGCGAGATCAGCCGCCACCAGATCGTCGGCAACCGTTTCGAGCAAAACCTCACGCAAGTGAGCGCCAGTGCGCCGTCAGCGGCCAATACCAACCACTGGCAGGACAACTACTGGAGCGACTATCAGGGGTTTGACCGCGACGGTGATGGCATCGGCGACACGCCCCACGAGATCGTTGCTTACGCCGACCGTATCTGGATGGAAACGCCCAAGGCCACGTTCTTTCGCAATTCGCCCGCGCTGGAATTGCTCGATTTCCTCGAAAGGCTGGCGCCTTTCGCCGAGCCTGCGCTCCTCTTGCGCGACCCGGCGCCGCGCATGAAATAATTCCATTTCTAAATCAACCGATTACTTTGTCGGCTTCGCTTGCCGTGCAACAGCACTGTCTGCGCTTCACCTTCGCGTACTCGCTTGATTGAGAAATGGAATAAGAGGCAGGGCGTTTTGCGCCGAAGACCGATGGCAGGATAGGGAAAATCCAAAATTGATAGCTACACACCAAGGCGTTACATGTGTTTGTAATGCTTTTTTGTTGCAAATACAATATACAACTTGGCAATGAGCTATCAATTCAGGATTTTGCTGGAGCGCAAGCGGCGGCGCTCGCAAGCGCCCAATGCTCAACGCTTTATTTGACCTCTTCCACCGTCAGCATGACATAGACGCCGTCGATTTTTGCGGTGGTGAAACGGATCTTGGCGCCGGGCTTGAGTTTGGCGAACATGGCCTCGTCCTTGATGGTGTAGGGCATGGCCGTCATGGGGGCCATGTTCAGGCTTTTGATCTCGCCGTGCTTGATCCTGACCCGGTGGGTTTCGGGATCGGCGGAGACGACTTCGCCATCGACCACCTCGGCGGACGCGGACTGCTGGGCGGGCGCGGCGGCGGGTTGGGCGAAGGCCCACGGGGCGGCTGCCATCATGCCGCCGATCAGCAGGGCGCTGAAACAAGTCCGTTTGTTCATCGTTGAACTCCTTGCAGAAAAATTTGATTTTGCATCGCAACCCGCGAAATTGCAATAAACCATTCGCGCCAAGGGGAAAGCGCGGAACCGGCTCTTACCCATGCAGCCGCGAATGGCGCGGCAGGTGCGCCATCAGGAACTCCATCTGGTCGGCCAGAATGCGGCGGTTGCGCAGGATGAAGTCTTCCCACAGGCTGGGCACGTAAGGCGCGTAGATGAGCGGCATGTGCGCCTGCTCCGGCGTGCGGTTGCTCTTGCGGTGGTTGCAGGCGCGGCAGGCGGTGACGACGTTCATCCAGTGATCCAGACCGTTTTGCGCGAAGGGGGTGATGTGCTCGCGCGTGAGGTCTGCGTCGTCGAGATGTTCGCCGCAATAGGCGCACAGGTTGCGGTCGCGCGCGAACAGCTTGCTGTTGGTGAGACCGGGGCGCAGATCGAAGGGGTTGATGCGCGGCGCGCCCTTGGTGCCGATGATGCTGCCCACTTCGATGACCGACTGCCGCCCGGTGATGGCGTTGTGCCCGCCGCGAAAAAGTGCCACCTTTGCGCCCGCTTCCCAGCGCACCTCGCCGGCGGCGTAATGCAGCACCGCCTGTTCGAGCGAGAGCCACGCCTGCGGCAGCCCCTGCGCGGAGAGCTTGAGCACTTTCACTGCATGCACACTTTCTGATGGAGACCGCTCGCTGTTTTGTAGCTGGCTGCCACTGATTGGTATGTATTCTAGATCATTTTTTATAGTAAATATATGTTAATTTTTGGCAGCCAGCTATCGAATGAAGAGCGCCTGTTTTTCTGCTTTCCCCTCTCCCGCAAGCAGGAGAGGAAAAAAACACTCAGCCATTGCCGCCGGCCCGCAGCGCGGCGATGCGCGCTTCCATCGGCGGGTGGCTGGCAAACCAATGGCCGGGAAGGCCCGCGATGCCCATCGCGGCCATGGCCTTGGGCATTTCCTGCCCCTGGGCGTGCATGCCGCCCAGACGCTCCAGCGCGCGAATCATCGACTGAGGCTGGCCCAGCAGCCGGGCCGAGCCGCTGTCGGCGCGGAACTCGCGCTGGCGCGAGAACCACGCCACCACGATATTGGCCAGCAGGCCGAACACCACTTGCAGCACCATCACGGTGACGAAATAGCCGACGCCGGAGCCGCGCTCGTTATCGCGGCGCAGGTAGCTGTCCACCAGCGAGCCGATCACGCGGCTGGCGAAGAACACGAAGGTGTTCATCACGCCCTGAATCAGCGTCATCGTAACCATGTCGCCGTTGGTCACGTGCGCGATTTCGTGGCCGAGCACGGCCTTGACTTCTTCGCGGCTCATGCCTTGCAGCAAGCCGGTAGAAACGGCCACCAGCGCCGAGTTCTTGAACGCGCCGGTGGCAAAGGCGTTGGGTTCGCCCTCATAAATGCCCACGTCCGGCATTCCGATGCCGGCCTGGTCGGCCAACTGGCGCACGGTGGCCAGCAGCCACGCTTCGTCGGCATTGCCGCCTGGCTCCTGGATGATGCGCACGCCCATGCTCATCTTGGCCATGAACTTGCTCATCAGTAGCGAGATGATGGCGCCGGTAAAGCCCACCACCAGCGAGAGCGCCATCAACGAGCCGATGTTGGTGAGGCCGCCTTCGTAATGACCCAGGCCGAACAGGGCGGCGATGGCCCCCACCACCACCATCACAGCAAGGTTGGTCAGCAGGAAAAGAAAGATGCGTTTCATGGATTCCCTCGAATAAAAACACTTGCGCGCCGCCCGTTGCCGGGCGGCGCTTGCGAAAGCATCATTGGAGCATATTCAGGCGCATCAGTTCCCGCCGGGAACCAGGCGCCAATTCAACACTTCGCCCCCGCCCAGCGGCTTGAGCGCGGCATCGCCGAAAGGCAGGGTTGCGGGCACGGTCCACGCCTGTTTTTTCAGCGTGATCCGGGCGCGGTTTCGGGGCAGGCCGTAGAAATCGGCGCCGAAGAAAGAGGCAAAGCCTTCCAGCTTGTCCAGCGCCTGCGCGGCCTCGAAAGCCTGCGCGTACAGCTCCAGCGCCGCGTGCGCCGTGTAGCAGCCGGCGCAGCCGCAGGCGTGCTCTTTCAGGTGCACAGCGTGCGGGGCGCTGTCAGTGCCCAGAAAAAATTTAGGGCTGCCGCTGGTGGCGGCGCGTAGCAGCGCCTGCCGGTGCGCCTCGCGCTTGAGCACGGGCAGACAGTAATAGTGCGGGCGAATGCCACCCTGAAAAATCGCGTTGCGGTTGTAGAGCAGGTGATGCGCGGTGATGGTGGCCGCCGTGTGCGCGCCGGCCTCGGCCACGTACTGCGCGGCCTCTTGGGTCGTGATGTGCTCGAAAACGATTTTCAGCTCAGGAAAATCGCGCCGCAGCGGCACCAGCACGCGCTCGATGAACACCGCCTCGCGGTCGAACAGATCCACTTGCAGGTCGGTCACTTCGCCATGCACCAGCAGTTTCAGCCCCGTGCGCTGCATCGCTTGCAGCGCCGGGTAAGTGCGGCGAATATCCGTCACACCGTCGTCGCTGTTCGTGGTGGCCCCGGCAGGGTAGAGCTTGAAGGCCACCACCCCCGCTTGCGCGGCGCGGGCTACTTCTTCGGGCGGCGTGCGGTCGGTCAGATACAGCGTCATCAGCGGTTTAAAGGTTGCTCCGATAGGCAACTCTTTGAGAATACGCTCTTTATACGATAGCGCCTGCGCCGCCGTCACCACCGGCGGCCTGAGGTTGGGCATGACGATGGCGCGCGCAAATTGCGCCGCCGTATGCGGCAGCACCGCCGCCAGCGCCGCGCCGTCGCGCAAGTGCAAATGCCAGTCGTCGGGGCGGGTGAGTGTGAGAGTGGAGGGCGCGGTCATGGGGCGCGGATGGATCGTTGCTTCAAGCGTGGATTGTGCCTTGGCTGCCGGCCCGCCCGGAAAACTATTTTTCAATATAAACAGGCCGTTAACCAAGGCGGAGCCTGGGGTGAGAGCTACTATTTTGGAAGCTATCGGAACACGCTCAAATTCATTGCAGGCCATGACTGATACTGGTATTCATCCAGCCGCAAGGTTCTGCGCCGCAACGCCTGCCACTCCCATGGTATCGCCAGCAGCGAAAATCGTATGCCACAATGACGCCCCTTCCCACCGCCCACGCCACTCGTATTTCCATGCTGCTGGACAAACTGCTGACTTACGAGCGTCACACGTCTTCTGGAACGTATTTGGAGGGCGTGACGGGGCTGCGTGCGGTAGCGGCGCTGTGGGTGCTGATGTTTCACTCTTGGGGCATTAGTCATGGGCCTCCAGTGCAGATTCCCTTGCCTTTGGATGCGCACCTGGGCGTGACGTACCTGTTCAGCGCAGGCGGTCTGGGTGTCGATATTTTCTTTGTTATTTCCGGGTTTCTGCTTTCGTTGCCGTGGATTCAGGCGCGTCCTGCACGAGAAACATTAAAACAGATCCCGAAATTTTATGGCCGCCGGCTGCTGCGCATCATTCCGGCTTATTATGCAGTGATATTTTTTCTGCTGTATGCATTTCTTTTGGGGATGGAACCCTATCCTTCCACATGGCATGTTTTCGTACAAGTATTCATGCTCAATGGATTGCTGGATGTTTTAAACATAGATTCCTACCTGATGAATCTGGTTTTCTGGACGCTTCACGCCGAAATTGCTTTTTATGTCTTTTTGCCATTCATTGCATTGGCGGCTCACAGGATTGGATGGAAAACTGTAATTATCGCCATGATCGCGTTTTCCGTTGTTTTCAGGTGGTGGCTGTTTGACCGGTTCCATGCGACCGATTTTTTCAAGATGCACTTTCTTTACAGTATGCCTGGCTGTTTGGGACAATTTGCCATTGGTATTGCCTGTGCCTGTCTCTTCGCCAGAGACAAAACCATACAAAATACTACGTGCCGGATGCCGCGGCGTATTTTACTTCCGGCTGGATGGTCGTTCTGGCTGGGCATTGCCATTCTTCTCGTGATAGCTCGCGTGTTGGACTTGCGTGGCGACATGCTTGCAAAGGGCGACCTGTTCTATACCATCTCTCCGCTTATTTCCGCCGCTGGCGCGGCAGCGATAATTATCGGCGTGATCCGGCAGAGCCGAACTGCCATTCGGGCGCTGGCCAATCCGGTCATGATTTTTCTCGGGACGATCAGCTATAGCATGTATGTGTGGCACCTGATTCTTCTTGGCGTGGTCAACAAATCAGGGATACTGGAGCCATTCGTTGGCATTGACCGGCTGTTGCGCACCGTTATTTTTGCATTTCCGCTTATCCTGCTGGTTTCCTATGGAAGCTACTGGTGGGTGGAACGGCCGTTTCTGAAAATTCGCCACCATGCACCAGAAATCAGAGGCGCTTTCACAACAAAACACGCTATCTGGCTTTTGGCCGGTTGTGGCGCTGCCATGACCGCCTTGGCTGCCTTGACTAATTGGGCGCTTCGTCCCTGAACGGATCGTTTTTCGGCGACGCAGGCTAGGATCAAGCGCAGCAATCCCGGCTGCCCCGCTCACTCCAGCCCGCGCAACGCGTGACCCAAATCCGGCAGGGGCATTGCTTCGGCGCCATGCGCAAGCGGAAAGCGTTCCGATCCGGGGTAAACGACAATGCGCCGCTGCGCGCCGAGGTCATCACAAGCTTGGTGGAAACCTTTTTCTGGCTTGGGCGTGAGGCTGCGCTTGATTTCGACGGCCCAAAGGCGCTGGCCGGGTAAGGTCAGCAGCAAGTCGATTTCCGCGCCGGCGGCGGTACGGTAGAAATTGAGTTGCGTGCCGGCGGGAGCCGTTGCGGCGAGGGTTTCGATCACGAAGCCTTCCCACGATGCGCCAGCCACCGGATGCCCCAGTACATCTTCCTGCCCGGCAAGACCGAGCAGCGCATGGGCAATGCCACTGTCGCGGATATACACGCGCGGGGACTTGACCAGGCGCTTGCCGGCGTTGGCGTGCCAAGGCGCCAGCCGGCGCACCAGCAAAAGATCAACGAGCAGGTCGAGATAGGACGCGACGGTCTTACCGTCGATACCGAGCGCGCGGGCGAATTCCGCGGCATTGAGCAGACTGCCTTGCCGATGCGCCAGCATGGTCCAAAAGCGCCGCAAAGTCTCCGCCGCGATGCGCGGCCCCAGCAGGGGAATGTCGCGTTCCAGATAAGTGCGGATGAAATCCAGCCGCCAGCGCAGACTGGCCCGGTCGCTGGCGGCCAGCAGGCTATCGGGAAAACCGCCGCGCACCCACAGTTTCGCAATATCCGCGGCGCTGACTTCGAGAGCATCGACCGGGCGCATTTCAAGATAGGCGATGCGGCCGGCCAGCGTTTCGCCTGACTGCTTCAGGAGATCCATCGACGCCGATCCGAGAAGCAGAAATCGACCCGCCGTGCGGCCCCTGCGGCGTCCCCGGTCGATCAGCCCGCGCAGGTTCTGGAACAGACCCGGCAGGCGATGGACTTCATCCAGAATGACCAGTTTGTCCTGATGCTCCGCCAGATAAAGCTCCGGTTCGGCAAGCCGGGCGCGATCGGCGTCGGACTCCAGGTCCAGATAAATCGAGGGTCGCCGTTCGGCCACGGTCAGCGCCAGGGTGGTCTTGCCGACCTGACGCGGGCCGAGCAAGGCCACGGCGGGCGTGCTGTCCAGCAATTGGGCGAGTTCGACGGTGATGTGGCGCTCAATCATCCTTGCAATTATGGAACAAAATTCCTGTTTTGCAAGGAGAAATCTGGGTGGTGGAAGCTGCGCTCCTTATTGCTGCTCGGCAGCCCGTTGCTGCAACGCCCACATCTCCGCGTAGCGCCCGCGCGCGGCCAGCAGGGCGGCGTGGGGGCCGCGTTCGACGATTTGGCCGGCATGAAGCACGACGATTTCGTGGGCATCGACGACGGTGGACAGGCGGTGCGCGATGACCAGTGTGGTTTTGCCGCGCGCCGCGCTGCGCAGTTCGGCCTGGATGGCGCGTTCGTTGCGCGAATCGAGCGCGCTGGTGGCTTCGTCGAAGATGAGCACCGGCGGATCCTTGAGCAGGGTGCGCGCGATCGCCACGCGCTGCTTTTCGCCGCCGGAGAGCTTCAGCCCGCGCTCGCCGACCAGCGTGGCGTAGCCTTTGGGCGTGGCGGCGATGAAGTCGTGGATGTGCGCGGCGCGCGCGGCCTGTTCCACTTCGGCGTCGCTGGCCGAGGGGCGGCCGTAGCGGATGTTGTAGGCCACGGTGTCGTTGAATAGCACGGTGTCTTGCGGCACGATGCCGATGGCCGCGCGCACGCTGGCCTGGGTGACGGCGCGGATGTCTTGCCCGCCGATGAGGATGCGCCCGCCGCTCACGTCGTAGAAGCGGTACAGCAGCCGCGCCAGCGTGGATTTGCCCGCGCCCGAAGGGCCGACCACCGCCACCGTTTGGCCCGCCGGAATGTACAGGCTCACGCCGTGCAGGATTTCGCGGTCGCTTTCGTAGGCAAAGCGCACGTCTTCCAGGCGCACGTCCACCGGCCCGGTCAGCAGAAGCGGCGGCGCGCCGGGCGCGTCGGCCACTTCTTGCGCGCGATCCATGAGGGCGAACATGCCGCCCAGATCGGTCAGGCTCTGCTTGATTTCACGATAGACCACGCCCAGAAAATTGAGCGGAACGTAGAGCTGGATCATGAAGCCGTTGACCATGACCAGATCGCCCAGCGTCAGGCGCCCGTCGGCCACGCCTTGCGTGGCGCGCCAGAGCATCGCCACCAGACCGGCGGCGATGATGAGCTGCTGCCCGGTGTTGAGCAGCGAGAGGGAGCTTTGGCTTTTCAGGCGCGCGGCGCGCAGGCGCTCCAGGCTTTCGTCGTAGCGGCGGGCCTCGAACGCCTCGTTGTTGAAGTATTTGACGGTCTCGTAGTTGAGCAGCGAGTCGATGGCGCGGGTGTGCGCGCTGGAATCGGCCTCGTTGGCCTGGCGGCGAAACTGCGTGCGCCATTCGGTGAGGGCGATGGTGTACGCGATGTACAGCAGCAGCGCCGCGATGGTGATCCAGGCAAAGCCGGAGTCAAACTTGACGGCCAGAATGGTCAACACCATCGCCACTTCGACGATGGTCGGCACGATGGAGTAAAGCGAAAACGACACCAGCGACTCGATGCCGCGCACGCCGCGCTCGATGTCGCGCGTCATGCCGCCGGTTTGTCGCTCCAGGTGAAAGCGCAAGCTGAGGGCGTGCAGGCGCCCGAAGGTCGCCAGCGCAATCTGGCGGCTCGCTCCTTGAGTGGCCTTGGCGAACACCAGTTCGCGCAACTCGGTGCACAGCGTGGTGGTCAGCCGCAGCAGGCCGTAGGCCAGCAGCAGCCCGGCGGGCACCACCAGCAGCGCCGCCGGATCGCCGGGTTTGAGGCTCATGGCATCCACCAGATCCTTGAGCAGCACCGGCACGCCGACGTTGGCCACCTTCGCGCCCAGCACCAGCGCCAGCGCGGCGGTCACGCGCCACTTGTACTGCCACAGGTAGGGCAGCAAGCGCGCCAGCGCCCGCCAGTCCGCGCGCGCCCCGGCTTGCGGCGCGGAGGCGGGAAGATCAATGGAACGCCTGCCGTGGCCGCGCATGATGATGGAAAATCCTTCTGTTGTTGGCTTGCCGATTGTGCGCCCATGTCCCACTTGACCAGACCCGTGGCCTCTGCCTTGCGTCCGCCCAACACCGAACCGGTGAATGCCCCCGCAGCCACCCCGCCGCGAGATCACGAGCTGGCGCTCAAGGTCATTCCGCTGCCGGGCGACGCCAACAGCAACGGCGACATCTTCGGCGGCTGGGTCATGGCGCAAGTCGATCTGGCCGGCTCGGTGCTGCCGGCGCGCCATGCGCAAGGGCGCATGGCGACGGTGGCGGTCAACCAGTTCATCTTCAAGCAACCGGTGCGGGTGGGCGACATCCTCTCGTTTTACGCCAGGATGGAGCGCATCGGCCATACCTCGATGACGGTCAACGTGAGCGTGTACGCCGAACGCATCGCCAACCAGGGCCAGTACATCAAAGTCACCGAGGCCACGCTGACCTACGTCGCCATCGACGACAACGGCCGGCCCAGACCGGTGCCCAACCGGCAGATTTGAAGGGCCTCGCCTAGGTTGCGCCGCTGGCCTTTCCCTGGTTTTGATGATCCTAGATTAGTAGCTGATTGCCAATATATAATATATATTTTTCGTGAAAAATATTAGAAAATACATATAATTAAATGGCAATATGCTATTAATTCAGGAATTTCGTACAGCTTTCGCCGCCGCTGCCCGGCGCATCTTGTGCTCGCGCGGCGCGGAGCAGCCTGCACCATCGGCCGCGCCAGCGATCAAGTTCAGGCAGTTGTCCGCCCGCTCCTGAATCAGTCCCAGAACGGTGTGCAAAACGGCGGCGCTGCTCCGGCAGGCGTCGGGCGTTTCCAGCCAGCGCATGGCAAGGTAAGCCACAGCGCCAATGCTGCCCAGCCCTTCCCGCGCCTGCCCGTCCATGTTGCGGATGGCGCTTTGCAGCAGGCCGATATTCTTGCTCGGTGTTTGAGGTTTGAACGCGGTTGCGCCCGGTGTATCGACCATGATCGACTCCTACTTGATGGGTTGAAAACCTGCCGCTCCTCTATGCCAAGAGAGGGTGGCAGACCGTGCAGGTTGGCAGACCGGAAGTAGGAACCGGCACACCCCTGCGGGTGTCCCGCACGGCCCGCCATAAGGGAAGCCGTGCCCGCGCAGCACGGGGCCAAAGAAAGGCCGCAATCACCTGATATGGCGCGCGGCTTTGCTGCGCCTACTTTGCGGGCTGCCAAGCCCGACCAGTGCAGTGTACCCTGCCAGGCAAGGTCGCGCCATCAGGAAACGCGTGAGACTTGCCAAGCCCTATAGCCGGGCCGCCGCCATCAACTGCGCCGCTGTCAACTCCAGCGCCCGCGCCACGCCGAGGATCGAGGCGATACCCGGGTTTTGCTGCCCGCGCTCGATGGAACTCATGTACGCCCGGTCGATCTCGCTGCGGTAAGCCAGCTCCTCTTGCGATAGGCCGCGCTCAAGGCGCACGCGGCGAATCGCCGCGCCGAGCGCAACCAGATCGGGATGGTTCGCGTGCCGGGGCGATGGAGTGGGCATCCGCCGATGGTTTCGGCATGACGACGATTGCACCACGGACGATCTTCCACATATAATGCGTCCGCCAGCACGCCAATGCGCCGTCAACATCGCGCGGACCGGCGGGTTGGCATCCGGCCCCATACGGTTCTTCCGCATGACCCGTCGGCTGACGGTTTGTGGTTGGTTCGCTGGTTCAAGAGGTTGATTTTTTGTCACAGGAGATGGAGATGAAAGTTTCGGGTTGGATTGCAGCACTGGCGCTGCTTGGCGCAACGGGCGGCGCGCTGGCGCAGGATGTTGGCAAGTACGATATTTCCGGCGTCAAAACCGGAATGACGAAAGAGCAGGCCGAGGCCAAACTCAAGGCGGAGTATCCGAACCTCAAGCTGACAGGAAGTTGGTCTTATCCGGCACAGTACGGCTTTCCAGAATCTCTGGCACAACTTGAATATTGTTATGGAGAGAATTATTGTTCTAATCGAGCTAGAATAGGATTCCTGCCTTTGAGTGGCAAAATTTATTATATCGGCAGGAGTGAGTTTCTTGGAAACATCAGCCAGCCAGAAACACAGACCCCGATCAAAACACTCATCAAAGCATTTGAAGAAAAATATGGCGCGCCTACTGGAAAATATGACGGAATAGATGCCAAGGCAGGCAATTCTTCTGACTATATATTATCGATAAGCATGGATAAAAATGGCGTCCCAATGAAACGCCTTGACGATTGCAGTCCCGAGAGAGGTCATAATGGGCCTGAACCAGTAGTCAAAAAGGTAAGTGATCAATGCAATTTTTGGCTTTATTATTCATTACAACGTGATCGTTTTAAGAATCAGGATTTTTCTTATCATTTCGATCTAAAGTTAAAAGATTACTCACAAATCAACTCTGAATTAAAGATGATTTTCGATAAAAAGGAAGATATCGAAAAAAAGAAAATTGAACAAGGTGCGGCCAATAAAGCGCCAAAATTGTAGCACTATCAGCCGCCTGGTACTTGGCTCTTCTTCCAGCCCAAAGGCAAAAACCATGAAAAAATACCTGATGCTGATCGCAGCCCTGCTTGTATCCACGTCCGCGTTCGCGGATGGCCGAAGCGCGGCGCGGCGGTTTTTCGCCAACCTTGAACGGAACCATTTGAAACTGGGCAATGCTTCGGCATCCAACACGTTCGTCGCGCCAACGCTCGTGAAAGGTATGTACGCAATTTCCGATCAGAATGGGAAATTCGTCACCTTCATCAATGAGGCAGGTACCTTATACGGTGCCGGGAGCGGATTCGATGGCACATTTCCAAGCCAACCGGGATTCCGTCCGTTGACTGTACATGAAAGGGACGCGCTGCGCCGCGAGATTGCCGACAGCATCGACAAAAGCAAGCTCATTACGGCTCGTTATGGCGATGGGCAAAAAGAAAAGTTTTTCGTATTCTCGGCAATCGACTGTCCGTATTGCAAGAGGCTTGAAGACAGAATGCGCGATGCCAAAGCTGTCAGCATGACACACTACTATATTCCATCGTCGCTGCGGGGAAACAAGACACAAGAAGGCAGGCAACAGTGGCAGAAAGTGGCTGCGATCTGGTGCGCCGCCGATCCGGAGCGCGCGTGGCACGCCTATTGGTCTGGCACGGCCGTGCCGCCGCCCGCTGGCACATGCCCGTTTGCCGATCCGGAAATGGCCGAATCCGCCCAGGCATACCTTTGGTATATGCTGAAGAGCGCTGGGGTTACGCTCACGGGTACGCCGGCATATCTACAGATGGATGGACGAAATTTTAGAGATGTCCCGGGCACATCAATCAACTTGGAACCCGCCCAATCCGCCTACTGGCTGGTGGGAGCGCCAGTGGAGCTTCCGATGGATTTCCGCCCGCAACCGGTCGGCAGGTAAGACTATTCGTGGCCGGATTAAAAGTTTTCTTAACCTTAACCAAGGAGATTTTCCATGAAAAAGCGTGTTTTATATACCGTCTTCGTCTCTTTCGCCATTTTTCTGGCGGCTTGCGGGCAGAAACTGAGCGGGGTTTATACGTCCGACTTCATGGAACTTGATTTCCAGTCGGGAAGCAAGGTGCTCGTGGGCACGATGGGAGTCAAGACTGAACTCAAGTATGAGGTGGACGGCAAAAAGCTGAAAATCATGGAAGCTGACGGCAAGCCTCCACTGGTGCTGACGATCAATGACGACGGCAGTATTCAAGGCTGGGGAGGGCAAGTTTTCAGAAAGCAGGGTAAATAAATGTCCGATGCAAATGAAGCGCAACCCTTGAAGGAGCGCGTGCATATGAAAGTAAACTCCGCGGGAAAACCGTTGATGAAACGTTTGATTGTTGCTGCCGCTGCCGTGCTCCTGATCGGCTGTGCTGCGAGCGGGGTCAAGGTGGACGAACGCAAAGTGGAGTCGTTCAAGCCCGGTGTGACGACCAAGGCACAGGTGGTGGCCGCCCTTGGCCAGCCTACCTCACAAATGAGCATTTCCGATGGCATCTCCACGCTGGACTACAGCTATGCCGAAGCAAGCACGCGGCCATCGACCTTCATTCCCTTTGTAGGGCCATTCGTCGGAGGCATGGATAGCACCGTAAGCAGCGTGAGGTTTCGGTTTAGCGCCGATGGCAAGCTGATGGACATAACGAAATCATCCATGGATATTGGAGCGGGCATGGGTCTATCTGCCGCCCAGGACAATCGAAGAGAAAAATAACTCCGCCATCCATGCTGGGCGGCGCGCCAGGTTACCACTTGGCATACTCCCTTGCCTGGCGGAGCCGGGGAGTATGTCAAGAGTACCTTTACCAAGGCACGGAACGTTTGATTTTCGCTGGCGGCAGTGCCGTCGGTGACAACACGCACGCCTGATCTGGATCGTTCACAACGCCAACGAGCCGGGCTACCGTTGAACAAGTGGACCGCAGGAGCGAAAGATTTTTCGCCCCTATACCCGTGCTCCATTGCCAACTTGTCGATTCTTAAGAAATTTAGATGCGATTGTCTTGGTTTGCTTCAACCGATACTCCTAAATCAGTAGCTTGATACAAAAGAATAATATGTATTTTTTTTTGTATAAAATAATCAAAAATACATATAAATCAGTGGTTGTACGCTATTAATTTGGGAATTTTGCTTTTTACTTTCCTTCGCCCGCCTCCACCGTCCACCCCGCATGGGGGCCGCGCGCTAGCGCGTGTTGCAGCACGGGAAGGGCGGTTTGCAGGGCGGGGGCCAGGGTGTGCGGGGGGTTGATGACGAACATGCCGCTGGCGCGCAGGGGCGGCGGCTGGGTGGCGGGCAGGGTTGTGCTTTGCGGGCTGCCGACCGAGAGCGTGGCGTGCAGCCAGGGTCGCCCGGCTTGGCGGGCCAGCGTGCGCAAGCGGCGCGGCAAGTCGTGCGCCTGGGGGCGGGCGATGATGGGGTGCCACACCAGATAAACGCCGGTGGCAAAGCGGCGCAGGCTGTCCTCCACGGCTGCGGCCACTTTTGCGTAGTCGCTCTTGATTTCGTAGCTGGGGTCGATCAGCACGAGCGCGCGGCGCGATCCGGCGCTGCCGGGCGGCGGGGGCAGCAGCCCTTTCAGCCCTTCAAAACCGTCTTGCCGCGCCACGCTGATTTGGCGGCCTGCCTGCAATTGCGCCACGTGCGCTTGCAGCGCCTGGCTGTCGGCGGGGTGCAGCTCGAACAGTTTGAGACGGTCGTGCACCGCCGCGCGCGCTGGCTCGCTCATGGCCGCGTACATCAAAAAGGGCGAGCCGGGGTAGATGCGCCAGGGCGCGGCGGCGTTGAAGCTGGCTACCTGCGCGAGGTAGTCCGAGACCGGGTCTGCTTCCTGATTCGTAGCGTCATGTCCATGTGTGATATGGGTTTCAGCCAGATTCAGTGATGAAAAGCGCGCGCGGTACAGCGTTTCGAGCCGCGCGATGCCGTGCCCGGCCTCGCCCGCAGTGCGCGCCGCCGTGCTGTCGAGCCGGTACAAGCCGGCGCCGGCGTGGGTGTCAATGAGGGTGAGCGGCGCGCTCTTGCGCATCAGGCGCTGCAGCACGGCCAGCAGCGTCAGGTGTTTGAGTGCGTCGGCATGGTTGCCGGCGTGAAAGGCGTGGCGGTAACTGAACATGGGGTGATGCTAAGGCATTCGGATACAATATTTAGTTCTGCAGCGTCCGGCCCCGCGGCAAAAGTCTGTTCCGGATTCACCCCGCCTAAGAGGCTTCCACCAGAGAAGCACCGACCGCGGAAAAGGGCCTTTCGTTCATTCCTCAAGGAAAAGCACTCATGAAAACATTCAGCGCCAAACCCGCTGAGGTGACGCACGAGTGGTTTGTGATTGACGCCACCGACAAGGTGCTCGGCCGGGTAGCCAGCGAAGTTGCCCACCGTCTGCGCGGCAAGCATAAAGCCATTTACACGCCTCACGTGGATACGGGCGACTTCATCGTCGTCGTCAACGCCGCCAAACTTCGCGTCACCGGCGCCAAGGATATCGGCAAGAAGTACTACCGCCACACCGGCTACCCCGGCGGCATCCGCGAGACCAACTTCCGCGACATGCAGGCCAAGCACCCCGGCCGCGCGCTGGAAAAGGCCGTCAAGGGTATGCTGCCCAAAGGCCCGCTCGGTTACGCCATGATCAAAAAGCTCAAGGTCTATGGCGAGGCGGAGCATCCGCACTCGGCCCAGCAACCCAAGGCGCTTGCCGTTTAAAGGAGTACCGCGATGATTGGTGAATGGAACAATGGCACTGGCCGCCGCAAGACCAGCGTGGCCCGCGTGTTTCTGAAAAAAGGCTCCGGCCAGATCACGATCAACGGCAAGCCGATTGAGGAATTCTTTGGCCGCCAGACCTCGATCATGATCGCCCGGCAGCCGTTGGCGCTCACGCAAAACGTCGAGAACTTCGACATTCAGGTGAATGTGTTCGGCGGAGGCGAATCGGGCCAGGCTGGAGCGGTGCGCCACGGCATCACGCGCGCGCTGCTCGACTACGACGCCAGCCTCAAGCCCCAACTGTCGGCAGCCGGCTACGTTACGCGCGACGCCCGCGAGGTGGAGCGCAAGAAGGTCGGCCTGCATTCGGCGCGCCGGCGCAAGCAGTTCAGCAAGCGCTGATCGGCCACTCTTCCCGTGCCAGCCGCGCGAGTGTGTTTTGCACGCTCGCGCGGCTTTGTTTTTTGCCGCCGGGCCGCCCCGAGGCAAAAAGCGCCCCCCCCGGGGGGCAGCGAACCTTGCGAAGCGTGGAAGCGTGGGGGCATTTTTTAGCAGCGCCAGCAGCGGCGTGGTAGAAACGCGAATTCATTGAATTTACGGAGTGACACGCCATGCTGGGACTCAAGAAGCAGCTTTCCGTCAAGAGCATCATCGGGCCGGGTATGCAGGTGAACGGGCCGGTCACGTTCCAGGACGGTCTGCAAATCGACGGTACGGTGCTGGGCGAGGTCAGAGCCGCGGCCGACCAGCCGAGCCTGCTGGTCATCACCGAAACCGGCACGGTGCACGGGGCCATCAGCGCCGATCATGTGGTGATCGGCGGCGCGGTGAACGGCCCGGTGCGGGCGGGTGAATTGCTGGAATTGCAAGCCAAAGCCAGGGTCGAGGGCGACGTGCAGTACAAGGCGCTGGAGATGCAGCAGGGTGCCATCATCGCGGGCCAGTTGCGTCCGCAGTTGACCCCGCGCGCGACGGGCGGCGGGCCGACCGAGCCTGCGCTGGAGCCGCTGTCTGTCTTGCAGGATCCTGCGTTCGCCGATTCCGACCTGACGCCGTTCGTCAAGCGCGATACCCGACTATTTTGATATGCTACCGGGATTGACCCACAGGAGCACCTCATGAACACCGTCGCAGAAAGCGCCACCGTTACTCAAATGCCCGACCCCATCGTCTTCACCGACAGCGCCGCCGCCAAGGTGGCCGAGCTGATTGCCGAGGAAGGCAACCCCGATCTCAAGCTGCGCGTGTTCGTGCAAGGCGGCGGCTGCGCGGGTTTCCAATACGGCTTCACGTTCGACGAAATCGCCAACGACGACGACACCACCATGACCAAGAACGGCGTCTCGTTGCTGATCGACGCCATGAGCTACCAGTATCTGGTCGGCGCCGAGATCGATTACAAGGAAGACCTGCAAGGCGCGCAGTTCGTCATCAAGAACCCCAACGCCGTCACCACCTGCGGCTGCGGCTCGTCGTTTTCGATGCAGGAATGAAGGCTGTGGTTGATGTGCCAGGCGCGGCCCTGAAAAAGACTGATTCCGTTTGAAATTTCTCAGCCCAGCGTCTGGGGCAGCCGCGTGCGGATGATTTGCTCGGCTTGCGCCATGATGCGCTCGATCAGCTCGCGGCAGCTTGGCACGTCGTGGATCAGGCCGGCCACCATGCCGCAGCTCCAGGCGCCGCTGTCCACTTCGCCTTGCTCCATCACGCGCGGGTAAACGCCGGTTACATGCGCCGCGATGTCCTGGATCTTGATCGCCCCGCCCTTGGCGCGCTCGATGTCCATGATCTGCTCCACATCCTTGTTGTGAAACACCCGCACGGTGTTGCGCAGGCCGCGCATGATCAGGCGCGTGTCCAGCTCGCTCGCGTTCACGATGGCCTGCTTGACCTTCGGATGCACCGGCGCTTCTTGCGTGGCGATGAAGCGCGTGCCCATGTTCACCCCCTCGGCGCCCAGCGCCAGCGCGGCCACCAGGCTGCGGCCATCGGCCATGCCGCCGGAAGCGATGAAGGGCACTCGCAACTCCTCGGCGGCGCGCGGCAGCAGGATGAAGTTGGGCACGTCGTCCTCGCCGGGGTGGCCGCCGCATTCAAAGCCGTCCACGCTCACCGCGTCGCAGCCGATCTTTTCAGCCTTGAGCGCGTGGCGCACCGAGGTGCACTTGTGAATCACCTTGACGCCGGCGGCCTTGAGCGCGGGCATGTACGCCTCCGGGCTGCGGCCCGCCGTTTCCACGATCTTGATGCCGCCTTCCACGATGGCGGCGATGTACTCCGGGTACGGCGGCGCGCCGAAGGTGTGCATCAAAGTCAGGTTCACGCCAAAGGGCTGGTCGGTCATTTCGCGGCAGCGCGCGATTTCGCGTGCCAGCAGTTCGGGCGTTTTCTGCGTCAGCCCGGTAATGATGCCCAGCCCGCCGGCATTGGAAACCGCCGCGGCCAGTTCGGCTAGCCCCACGTGGTGCATGCCGCCCTGCACGATGGGGTGGCGGATGCCGAAAAGTTCGGTGATGCGTGTTTTCATGATGTCTCCGGGATGGTGCGTGGTCGATTTCAAGAGGGTTGCGCCGCCTGCAACGCCGCGCGGGTATTTTCAGCCGCGCGGCGGGCGGCGTCGGCGAAGTCCGCGCCGCTGCTTGCATACAAAATGGCGCGCGAAGAATTGACGACGATGGGCGCGCCGGGCCGCCAGCCGGCGCGTACCGTGGCGGCGGCGTCGCCGCCTTGCGCGCCCACGCCGGGAATGAGCAGCGGCAGTGTGGGCGCAATGGCGCGCACGCGCGCGATCTCTTGCGGGTAGGTCGCGCCCACCACCAGCCCAAGCTGGCCGTTGCGGTTCCACGGCCCTTGCGCCAGTTGCGCGATGTGCTCGTACAGCAGCGGCTGGCCGGGTGCATCGGCCAAGCGGCGGGCCTGCAAGTCGTCCCCGCCGGGGTTGGACGTGCGGCACAGCAGAAACGCGCCCTTGTCCGGGTAGCGCAGATAAGGCTCAATCGAGTCGAACCCCATAAAGGGCGAAAGCGTGACGGCATCTGCGCCGTAACGCTCGAACGCCTCCCTGGCGTATTGCTCGGCGGTGGCGCCGATGTCACCGCGCTTGGCGTCCAGAATCACCGGCACGCGCGGCGCGACGGCGCGCATGTGGGCGATCAGGCGCTCCAACGCTTCTTCAGCCCGCTGCGCCGCGAAGTAGGCAATCTGCGGCTTGAACGCGCACACCAGATCGGCGGTCGCCTCGACGATGCGCGCGCAAAAGTCATAAATCCCCGCCGCGCCGGGCGCGATACCGCACGGAAACCGCGCCGGCTCCGGGTCCAGCCCCACGCACAACAGGGATTGGCGCTCATCAGCCGCCGCGCGCAATCGATCCAGAAAATTCATGGGGAGCATCATCCAAGCAAGCGGTTCAGGGCTTCCTGATATTTCGCGGCGGTTTGGGCGATGACCTGGGGCGGCAAGGGGGGCGGCGGGGGGGTTTTGGGCCAGGGGTGGCCGTTGATGCGGGCGGAGGCTAGCCAATCGCGCAGAAACTGTTTGTCGAAGCTGGGCGGGTTGCGGCCTTCTTCGTGGCTTTCGGCGGGCCAGTAGCGCGAGGAGTCGGGGGTTAGCACTTCGTCCATCAGCACCAGCGCGCCTGATTCATCCAGGCCGAACTCGAATTTGGTGTCGGCAATGAGGATGCCCTTGCGCGCGGCGATGCCGGCGGCGCGGGTGTAGAGCGCGATTGCGGTGTCGCGGATTTGCGCGGCCAGCTTGGCGCCTACCATGTCCACCGTGCGCTCGAAGGTGATGTTCTCGTCGTGCTCGCCCATTTCGGCCTTGGCCGCCGGGGTGTAGATGGGCTGCGGCAATTTGCTGGCGTTTTGCAGGCCGGCGGGCAGGCGCACGCCGCAGACCGATTGCACTGCCTGGTATTCCTGCCAGCCGCTGCCGGCCAGATAGCCGCGCACCACGGCTTCGATAAGCACGGGCTTCAGGCGCTTGACCAGCATGGCGCGGCCGGC
>JAIRVJ010000100.1 GCA_031253955.1 Burkholderiaceae bacterium
CATAGCACGGCTATGGCTGCGGTTTGCGCCTTGCAGCCCATCCCGAAAAGGTGCCTGCGCGACCCCGAAAAGACTATGAACAGGCTCTAAGCGCCGGTTTTGCCCGTAGCGCCTGGCGCACGCAGCTAGCTTCTATATTCATAGCTGCACGCTTGGGTTGGATGTTTGTTTCCAACTATTTTGTGTTGAAAATGTATACTGCGCATTGGTAGTTTGCTATTAAATTTACAGAAAACGCGAACCGGCAGCACATCGAACGCCCAACGCCCAGCATTTAGCCTTCTTCTTCTTCGTTGAACAGCGACCAAGCGGCCATGAACAGGGCGGCGATGGTGGGGCCGATGACGAAGCCGTTGATGCCGAACACGCTCATGCCGCCCAGCGTGGAGACGAGCACCAGATAGTCCGGCATCCGCGTGTTCTTGCCCACCAGCAGCGGGCGCAGCAGGTTGTCCGACAGGCCGATGACCACCGCGCCCCAGAACACCAGCGCAATGCCCTGCCAGATTTCGCCGGTGGCCAGCAGATAAACGGCCGCTGGCGCCCACACCAGCGACGCGCCCACGGCGGGCAGCAGCGATAAAAACGCCATCACCACGCCCCAGAACACCGCCCCCTGAATGCCCAGCACGGCAAAGGCGATGCCGCCCAGCAGCCCTTGCAGCAGCGCGATCAGGATGTTGCCCTTGACGGTGGCGCGCACCACGGTGGCGAATTTGCCGAGCAGGTGGCGCGTCTGCGCCGGCCCCAGCGGAATCGTGCGGCGCAGCAGCGCCGTCAACTGGGCGCCGTCGCGCAGCAGAAAGAACAGCAGGTACAGCATCACCACGAAGCTGACCAGAAACTGAAACGCGTTCTGCCCGATGGCGATGGTGCGCGCGGCCAGAAACTGCCCGCCCTGCGCCAGCGCGCCGGAGATGTTGTCGAGCACCCCGCTGGGGCTGGTCAGCCCCAGGTGCTCCAGGGCGCTGGTGGCCCAGCCGGGCAGCACGCGCAGAATTTGCTGGCCGTAGGCGCTGAAGTTGATCTGCCCGGAGCGCACTTTTTGCGCGATGCCGGCGATCTCCCCAATCAGGTTGACCGACAGCAGCGCCAGCGGCAAGCACACCACCAGCACCACCAGCGCCAGCGTGAGCAGCGCCGCCACGTTCTGGCGCCGTCCCACGTGCGCCAGAATGCGCCGCTGCAATGGCGCGAACACCAGCGCCAGCACCAAGGCCCAGAACACCGCGCCGAAAAAAGGCGCCAGCACCACCCACGCAAAGGCCGCCGTCACGGCGGCCAGCAAGCTCAGGAAAACCGCGCGCTGGAGTTGGGGAGTGTTCATATGCGTTGAGCGTTCTGCGTGAAGAGCGGTTTTGCTCCCTCTCCCGCAAGAGGGAGAGGGTTGGGGAGAAGGCAAGTGGCGCTGGTTAGCGTAACAACGTTCGTGCCGCGCACCCTCTCTCCCCCAAAGGAGAGAGGGAACAACAAAATCCAGACATCACCCCAATATACCGGAGCGGGCACAATCACAGCTTTGTTGCATTCAAACCATCACCCGCCATGCCCACCACCCATTTCGGCTATGAAACCGTCGAGGAGCAAGACAAGGCGCGGCGCGTGCGCGGCGTGTTCGATTCCGTGGCCACGCGCTACGACCTGATGAACGATCTCATGTCGCTGGGCCTGCACCGGTGGTGGAAGCACTGCGCGGTGATGGCCGCCAACGTACAGCCCGGCGCGCAGGCGCTCGACATTGCCGCCGGCACGGGCGATCTGGCGCACGCCTTCGCCAAACGCGCTGGTCCCACCGGCACGGTGGTGCACACCGACATCAACGAAGCCATGCTGCGCGTGGGGCGCGACCGGATGATCGACGCCGGCGCCGTGCAGCCCAGCGTCGCCTGCGACGCCGAAAAGCTGCCTTTTCCCGACGCGCGCTTTGATGTCGTCAGCGTGGCCTTCGGCCTGCGCAACATGACGCACAAGGACGTCGCCCTGCGCGAAATGGCCCGCGTGCTCAAAAAAGGCGGCAAGCTGCTGGTGCTGGAATTTTCCCGCGTGGTGCGGCCCTTGCGCAAAGCTTACGACCTGTACTCCTTCAACGTGCTGCCGCGCCTGGGCAAATGGGTGGCGGGCGACGAAGCCAGCTACCGCTACCTGGCCGAATCCATCCGCATGCACCCCGATCAGGAAGAACTGAAGGCGCTGATGAAGCAAAACGGCTTCGGGCACGTCGATTTTCACAACCTCACCGGCGGCGTCGTGGCGCTGCACGTGGGTATCCGGTGCGACTGAAAATGAACCAGAAACCAGTCCCGCGGCTGCTATCGCCGCCGATCCTGGCGCTGATCTTCGTGCTCATGGGCGCGCTAATGGCCGTCGCCATCATCCTGAGCGCCCAGGCCGCGCGCCCCGCCGCAAGCAAACCGCCGGACAGCGCCGCGCGGCATCAGGCCGCGGAATCCGCCGCGCCGGATTCCGGAAAGCCCCCAAACGCCGCCATGTGGGGCGTCCTGGCGGCGGGCGCGGGGCTGCTGATTGTGCTGGCGGGCGCGGGCGGCCTCGCGCTGCTGCGCCGCCGCGCCGCCCGGCAAAGCGCGCGCCGCCTGGTGGCGCTGCCCCAGTACAAACCCTCCAAAATCGGCAACGACGCCTCGGCCCGCCCTTGGGAAAGCGGCATCGCCCCGCTGGCAAGCGCGGCGGCGGACGGCAACGGCGCAACGCAAACCGGCGCGAGCTGGCGCGTTCCGCCAGGTTTCGACGTGGCGGGCTTCACCGCCGCCGCCGGGCGCAGCTTCATCGCCCTGCAAGCCGCCTGGGACCAAGGCGACCTGCCCGCGCTGCGCGGCCTGATGACCGACGAAATGCTGGCCGAAACCAGAGAACGCCTGGCCGAACGCGACCAGCGCCGCGCCGGCGGTCCGCCGGGCCAAACCGAAGTCGCCATGCTCGACGCGCACTTGCTGGGCATCGAGGAACTGTCAGAGCTTTACGTCGCCAGCGTGGAGTTCAGCGGCATGCTGCGCGAAAACTCCAGCGGCCTGCGCCCTTTCCGCGTCATCTGGAACATGACCCGCCAGCGCCGCGCCTTGGGCGACTGGCGGGTGGCTGGAATGCAGGCCATGCAGTAGCTCCGCTCGCGCCGCATTCCCGCCTGGCGCGGCCATTCCGCGATGACACGCTAGGCGCCAAACACTCAACTGAAGTTTTTGGGCCGGAAGCGCGCCACGCGCGCCGCGCCGGATTGCACTTGCCGGCGCACGCCTTGGCGCGCCTTGTACCACTGGGGCGTGGCGCCGCGCTTCACGCGCCAGTTTTTTTCGGGGCGCCGGTATTGCTGCGCGGGCGGTTCATCTGTGGGAGCTGCAGGCGATTCCTGGGCGGCGCCGGGAAGCTCACGCTTGACCTCGGCCCAGTTTTTTTCCAGATCGCGCTGCGCGTCGCGCACACCCTGCTCGACCACGCGCCCGGCCTGCTCAATGGAGGTTTTCATGCGCTTGAGTTCGTCCACGTCCATGGCGCGGTTGACCTCGGCCTTCACGTCGTTGACGTAGCGCTGCGCGCGCCCCAGCAGCGTGCCGACGGTGCGCGCCACGCGCGGCAGCTTTTCGGGGCCGATGACGATCAGTGCGACCGCGCCGATCAGCGCCATCTTGGAAATGCCCAGATCCAGCATAGCAAAAGGTCCGCGTCCGGCGTGCCGGCTTTCAGGACTTCTGGGTGGCTTGCACGTCGATGGTAGGCGGCTCGCCCGCCGCCGCCTGGCTGGTTACCTGTTGCGGAACAACGGGCGGCTCGCCTTCAGTGGTGCCGTCTTTCATGCCTTCCTTGAAACCCTTGACGGCACTGCCCAGGTCGGCGCCGATGTTTTTGAGTTTCTTGGTGCCGAAAACCATCACCACGATCAGCAGCACGACCAGCCAGTGCCAAATGGAAAACGAACCCATGCGATGCTCCTGGCGCCCAAGAGGAAATGTGGACGCAACTGTGCGGAATTTTAGGGCAACGCTTCAGTCACGTTGCACGTGGTTTTTTCTCCTGCCCAGGAACCTGCATCAAATTCCTCGTCATTCCCGCGCAGGCGGGAATCCACAGGGCCTTGGTAACTGCCGGAAGGCGGATGCGCTGTTTGGATTTTCGCCCGCGCGGGAATGACGAGGGAAAAGTTGTGCCGCGCATGCAGGCCAGTTCCGGAGCGCAAGCAGACAGCGCGGCTCTTGCAGATGCACCGCTGCCGGCCTGCGGCCGGCCCCTCTCCCGTAAACGGGAGAGGGGAATCAAAGCTCCGGGCCAAACCCCCACTTCCAGGGCCGCGGGCCGCCTAGCACGTGCACATGCAGATGCGGCACTTCCTGCCCGCCGTGCCGGCCGGTGTTGATGATGATGCGCCAGCCGCCTTCGGGGTACGGCGCGCAGCCTTGCTCTTGCGCCAGTTTGGGAGCCAGCAACATGATGCGGCCCATTAGCGCGGCGTGCCGCGGCCCAAACTGCGCGGTGGAAGGAATGTGTTCCTTGGGCACGAGCATGAAATGGATCGGCGCTTTGGGCGCGATGTCGTAGAAGGCGATCAGTTCGTCATCTTCATGAATTTTGCGGGCGGGCAGTTCGCCCGCGGCGATCTTGCAGAAGATGCAGCCGGGATCGCGTGGCAGGGGTGCGGTCATGGAAAGGCTCCTTGGCGGTTTTTCAGAACAGGGCGCCGTCTGCGGCGCTTTCGATGCTTTCGACGTTTTCGACGCCGGCCTGCCGCCCCAGATCGTCCCAATGGTGCGCCAGCCATGCCTTGCCCGCGTGGCGGCCCAGGGCGCACAGGCGCTGCAAGAAGGCGGCGTCGGCGCGCATCTTGCTGGCCGCGCCAAATTGCGCCAGCGCCGCGCCGCCATCGACGCGGTGCAGCAGCACGGAGCGGTAGCGCGCGGGGTCGAGCCGCCCTTCGTCAAGCAGGCGCTGCACGAAGTCGATGGCGCGCATTTCGGCCAGCAGCGAGGCGTTGAAGGTGATCTCGTTGATGCGCTCCATGATGTCCTGCGCGCTCGCGCCGGGGCGCCAGGGCGACTCAATCGGGTTGATCTGCACCAGCACCACGTCGCGGCTGGCGGTTTTGTAGATCAGCGGGTGCAGCGCCGGGTTGCCGGAGTAGCCGCCGTCCCAGTAATATTCGCCGCCGATTTGCACCGGCTGAAACAGCATGGGCAGGCAGGCCGAGGCCATGACCGCGTCGGCGGTCAGGCTCTGGCCACTGAATACTTCGCCGCGCCCGGTGCGGATGTTGGTGGCTGAAACGAAAACCTGCACGCCCGTATGCTGCGCGCTGGCGTGCGCGAGCAGCCCGAAATCGACCTGCCGCTCGATCAGCCGGCGCAGCGGGTTGAGGCCCAGCGGATTGGCTTGCGCGGGCGAGAACCACTGCGCCCACCAGCCGCCCATCATCGCCTGCATACCGCCCGGCATGGGCAGGCCGCTCATGAACGTGCCGATGACGCCCACCCCGTCCCAAAAGCGCGTCAGCGCCCGGCGCGCGGCCTCGTTGCGCGCCTGCCCGCGCAGCCCGTCGGCGTGCGCCCGCGCCAGCCCGTGCGCCAGCACCACGGCGTTCATCGCTCCGGCGCTGGCGCCGCTCACGCCCTCGAAGCGCAAGCGCCCGTCTTCCAGCAGCGCGTCCAGCACGCCCCAGGTGAAAGCGCCGTGTGCGCCGCCGCCCTGCAAGGCCAGGTTGGCCGTCTTGTGCGCGCGCGGGCCGTCCGGGTGGGAATGGCTGGTTTCGGTCATGCGCGCCGCGCTTTTTCTTCCAAACCGGAAAGCCCTTCGCGGCGGGCCAGTTCCGCCGTCACGTCGGCGGCGCGGCAGCCGTAATACGCCAGCGCCACCATGCCGTGAAACCACAGATCGGCCATCTCGGCCACTAGCTTTTCGCGTGCTCCGCGGCCATGCTCGGCATCCTTGGCCGCCAGCAACACCTCGGCGGCTTCTTCGCCGATTTTTTTCAGAAATGCATCCGGCCCCTTGGCCAGCAGGCGCGCGACGTAGCTCGTCTGCGGATCGCCGCCGCGCGCGGGCAAGCGGCTCTCAATCACCTGCGTCAGGCGGGCCAGCACGGCGTCGGGGGCGGGAGAATCGGTCAAGGCGGAAGTCATGGCGCAATCATTCTGGCGAGATGCGCCAGTGCTTTGATATTAATAGCTGCAAACCAAAGCAACACATGGGTTTGCAGCCGATTTGGCTATAAATTCCGCATTCAGGATTGAGCCGCCCTGACAGCGGCGGTGGCTCACCTCCTGCCGTGCTCGTCCTTGCCGCGAGGGTGCGTATTCACGGGACGCGGCGGCGGCGCGCTACGGCTTTCCATCCTGACCGGCGGGCGGGGGGAGTTGACGCGCGGCGCAGGAGGCGCGGACCGGTGCTCCACTCTGGCAGGCGAGCGATCCATTCTGGCGGGCGGGCGGTACGTGTAGCGCGCGAAGTTCGCCCGCCGCCGGTCGTACATGCTGCGATGGCTGCGGTAATGCGGCACGTATACACGCTGATACCAGCCGCTATCGACGAAGTACACGGACCGGTTGCAGGCGTTGTAGTAGCCGCAGTATGTTCCCCAGTTGGCATATTGATCGGGCGGCACGTACAAATACAGCGGCGCCATTCCCACGGCCACCGGCTGGATAGCTACCGGCTGCTGATACACCAGCGCGGGCGGCGGCGCGCCGCCACCTATGTCGATGGCCCCGTAAAACCCCGGCTGGCCGATGGACAGGGATACTGCCGTCTGCGCCTGACCCGTGACCGCGCCGGCGGCCAGGATCACGCCAAGAACAAGATGCGAAACGGTTTTGGCTTTCATGGCTACTCCTTTCAGAAAGGTTGTCAAGCTTACATCAAGCCAGCCGGCTCACGCGGGGTGATTTCAAAGATTCCCTGATTTTTTCATCCAAAGGAGCTTCTTCAAGGCCAAAGAACTTTTTGGTACAATTGGAAACAACTTCAGCCATGCGATGAGGTGATGTGTCTTGTCTTGACCCATCGCCATTTTTTAATCGGAACGCCTCATATGTCTGCTCCTGCACCTGCCATCAATCCGCCCGTCTCCAACCCGTCGGCCGCGCTGCTCGGCCAGCTGCAACTGGAAGCGCGCGTCTCCGAGCCTTACTACCTGCAATTGCAGCGGCAGATTGAGGCGCTGGTGCGTTCGGGTGCCTTGCCTGCGGGCACCGGCCTTCCTTCGGAGCGCGACTTGGCCGAGATGCTCAATATCAGCCGCTCCACCGCCAAGCGCGGCTACGACGAATTGCGGCGCGCCCGCCTGCTCGTCAGCAAGGGACGGCGCAGCGGCACCGTGGTGCAGGGCGTGCCGCACGTCGTGCCGGCGATGCGCGATCTCAAAGGCTTTAGCGACAACAAGCAGGAGCTTGACGGGATGCAGGAGCTTGGCCATATGTCATCGACCCGCGTGCTGGAGCGCGCGATCGTCAGCGACCGCATGGTGGCCTCGATGTTCAACCGCACGTCGGAAGGCGAGTTCTTGCGGCTGGTGCGCCTGCGTTTGGCCGATGGCGTCCCCATGTCGCGCGAAATCGCGTGGTATGACTTGGGTCTGGCGCCCAAATTGGCGAACTGGCCCGGCGAAGACTCCGCATATGCTTTTCTGCGCGAGCAATGCGGCCTGAACCCGACCTGGGCCACGCAGTCTATTGAGGCTGTGACCAG
Source organism: Burkholderiaceae bacterium (assembly GCA_031253955.1). Classification (GTDB taxonomy): domain Bacteria; phylum Pseudomonadota; class Gammaproteobacteria; order Burkholderiales; family Burkholderiaceae_C; genus Ottowia. The sequence continues at coordinate 7,684 of JAIRVJ010000100.1, forward strand.
TTCCAAGGAAGAAGTCGCGGCCTTCGGCTTTGCCGCGCCCGCCCCCTGCCTGCTGCTCAAGCGCCAGACCTTCACCGCCGACAACCAGCAGGTGGAATACGTCGAAGGCACCTTCCGGGGCGACGCCTACCGCTACCAAATCAAGCTGGATTTATAAAAAAGCAAGCTGACGGCCCGTTTGGGCCGGGGCAGAAGAAAAGGAGCGCGGGCGTCTTGCTCGCAAAAGCGCCGCGCGGACGTGCTTCCGTCCGCCGCTTCTTGGCACAATCGCCCCCCATGCTCATGCGACCGGCTCATGTCATGGCGGGGGCGCTGCTGGCGCTGCCTTGGCTGTGGCCTTTCACTTCGGGGCCGACGGCGGCGGTGGAACCTTATTTGGTGGCGGCGGCGGCGGCGGGGCTGCTGCTGGCGCTGTGGCCGCGTTCGGCGCAAGCAGCGGCGCCCACACCGAGCGCGGCAGGCATTGCCGCCGCCGGCTGGCTCGCGGCGGCGCTGGTCAGCAGCGTGATCGCGCTGCTTCAATACTTTCATCTTGAAGCGCGCTTGTTCCCCTGGGTCGATGGTTCCGTGCCGGGGCAGGCCTTCGGCAACCTGCGCCAAACCAACCTGCTGGCTACCCTGTTGGTAATCGGCTTGTTTTCGCTGCGCTGGTGGTTTGGGCGTATGGCGCGTCCAAGTGTGGCCGTGCGGACAGCGGCGCTGGCAGCGGCGGCGCTTTTGTTGGCGGCGCTGGCGGCCACCGCGTCGCGCGTGGGGATAGTGGAACTGGCGTTCTTTGCGCTATTGGCGCTGGTGTGGGCGCGCGCCGAGGACCGCCTGCCCAAACAGGCGCTGGTGGCGGCAGTGGCGCTGACTTTTTACGTGCTGGCGACGCTAGCGCTGCCCTGGCTGCTGCAAAGCTGGCAGCACGAGGCCGGGCGCGATCTGTTCGATCGGCTGGAGCACGCCGAATCGACCTGCGGCAGCCGCCTGATCCTGTGGCGCAACGTGCTGCACCTGATCGCCCTGCACCCGTGGACCGGCTGGGGTTGGGGCCAGCTCAAATACGCGCACTACATCACGCTCTTCGATGGCCCGCGCTTTTGCCACATTCTGGACAATGCGCATAACCTGCCGCTGCACCTGGCGGTAGAACTGGGCGTGCCCGTTGCGCTGGCCGCGTGCGCGCTGGCGCTGTGGCTGATCTGGCGCGGCCGGCCTTGGGCCGAGACCGACCCCGCCCGCCAGCTTGCCTGGGGCGTGCTGGGCGCCGTCGCGCTGCACAGCATGGTGGAGTACCCGCTGTGGTACGGGCCGTTCCAGATCGCCGCGCTGCTCGGCACAGGGCTGCTGTGGCGCCCGCAGGCGCGGACGGATTCGCGCCCGGCACCGGGGCGCTTGGGCGCATGGGCCGGCGGCGCGCGCTATGCGCTGGCGGCGCTGCTGCTGGCCGCTTGCGCCTATGCCTGGTGGGACTACGGCCGCATCAGCCAGATTTATCTGCCCCCAAGCGAGCGCGCCTCTGAATACCGCGACGATCCGCTAACCCAGGCGCAAAACTCGTGGCTGTTTGCCGGCGCGGTGCGCTTTGCCGAACTGACCACGCAGCCGCCCACGCGCGCCAACGCCCAATGGATGCTGCCCGCCGCGCTGCAAAGCCTGCACTACTCGCCCGAACCGTCCGTGATCGAACGCGTGATTGAAAGCGCCGCCTGGCTCGGCCAGGACGATCTGGCGCTGGCGCACATGGCGCGCTACAAGGCCGCCTTTCCCAAGGACTATGAGGCTTGGACTGCGCGCAACCGCCAAGTGCCAGAGGGGGCGCAAGAAGGGGCGCAAGAGGATGAGCCGGAGCGTTGAGCGGCGGGTGCGCTCACGCTTTCCCTACAGCAGCGGCGAAGCCAGCCGCGCCACCGCCTCGAACAGGCGCTGGTGCGGGGGCGCGTTGCGTTGCGCGGGGGCTTGGCGGCAGTGGGAAAGATCGGCCTCGAACATTTCGGCCAGTTGCTGGTTGAATTCGCGCTCCAGCACCACGGCGGCCACCTCGAAGTTCAGCCGGAAGCTGCGGTTGTCGAAATTGGCGCTGCCCACCATGCCGTACTGCTCGTCCACCAGCAGCGTCTTGGCGTGCAACATGCGGCCCCGATATTCGAACACCAGCACGCCGGCGTCTTGCAGTTCCTGAAAGTACGAGCGCGCGGCGGCGTCGACGATGCGTGAGTTGCTGCGCTCCGGCACGATCAGCTTGACCTGCACGCCGCGCAGCGCAGCGTTGGTCAGCGCCAGCAGCGCCGCCTCGGTCGGCACGAAGTAGGGCGTGGTCAGCCAGGCGCGCTCGCGCGCCAGGTTGAGCGCGTCGATCATGGCGCGGTGAATCGCTTCGGCGTCCGAGTCGGGGCCGCTGGCGGCGATCTGCACCGGCAGGCTGCCCGGCGGCTCGCGCGGCAGCAGATCTTCATGCGGCGCGGGGGCGGCGCCATCGGCGTAATGCCAGTCCTGCAAAAACAGGTATTGCAGCCAGCGCACCGCGCCGCCGCGAATGAGCAGATGCGTGTCGCGGAAGGCCAGATCGGGGTTGATCTGCTCGTTTTCTTCGTCGGTGATGTTCACGCCGCCGACAAACCCGGCGTTCCCATCGATCACCACAATCTTGCGGTGCGTGCGCAGGTTGACCAGCGGGCGCAGGCGGTCCAGCCGCGCCGGGTGAAAAACAGCCAGCTCGCCGCCCGCGGCGCGCAGTTCATCGAGCAGCGGACGGTGGCGGAACCAAAGAAGCCGCGCGGAGCCGACCGCATCCACCAGCAGCCGCACCCGCACCCCGGCGCGTGCACGCTCTGCCAGCGCGCGCAGCAGGCGCGCACCGGTCTGATCCGGCTCGAAGATGTAGTACTCCAGGTGCACGTGGCGCTCGGCGCGTTCGATCTCGCGCAGCAGCGCCGCCAGCGTGGCGTCGCCGCTGGGCAAAATTTCTACCTCCTGCGCGCTGGACATCGGCAGCCCGCAGGCGCGCTCGATCAGCCCGGCGTGCTGGCGCGCCCACAGCGGTGTTTCGGCGTGCTCGGCGCGCAGCGCTTGCAGCTCCTGGCGCGACATCAGCGCCGCTTTGCGATGCCAGCGTTTCAGCCGCTGGCGCCGCAGCCGCTGCGGGCCGAAGGCGGCATACACCGCCAGGCCGACCACCGGCATCAGATTCAACGCGACGATCCAGGCCAGCGTGGACACGGGCGATCTGCGCTGCATGACGATCCACACCGTCAGCACCACGCTGTACGCCGACCACACCCAGCCCAGCCAGAAGGTCCATGGATAGCCGGCGATGAGTAGGGCGGATTGGCTCATGCGGGCAATCATGCCATGCGGCCGGGGCAGCTTGCCCGCAAATTTCCCGGCGCGCCGCTGGTGCCGGAAAACCGTTGCTCATACGGTTCAGTGAAGGCGCTTCAAGCCGTCATTCCCGCGCAGGCGGGAATCCAAGCAACGTGGGTTTTGAGGTGACGCTCATGGATTCCCGCCTGCACGGGAATGACGAGATCGCAGGGGCGTGCGCTTGGCTGAACCGTATTGAAACCGTTGCTGAAACCATAAAAATAATAGCTGAATACCTAAATTTTGTATAGTTTTACGATATAAACAATCATAAAAATTATGCTGAAAAATGGCAGCAAGCTATCAAAAATATATTTCACTCACTCGTGGCAGGCAAAATACCCGCAGTTTCGGGTCAGTCGCCCGGTGCCACGTAGCGCCCCGACTTGCCGCCGCGCTTTTCCAGCAAGCGCACGCCCGTAATGCACATGGCGCGATCAACGGCCTTGCACATGTCGTAGATCGTGAGCAACGCCACTTGCACCGCAGCAAGCGCCTCCATTTCGACGCCGGTGGGGCCGGTCGTTTCCACGGTGGCGGCGCAGGCGATGGCCGCGGCTTGCCCATCGCTGGCCGCAAGGGGCTGAAACGCGATCGCCACGCGGCTCAAGGCCAGCGGGTGGCACAGCGGAATCATCTCGCTGGTTTTCTTGGCCGCCATGATGCCGGCGACGCGGGCGATGCCCAGCACATCGCCCTTTTGCGCGCCGCCGCTTTCGATGAGCGCGAGCGTGCCGGCCTGCATTTCGATGCGCCCGCCAGCCACGGCCACGCGGTGCGTGGCGGGCTTGGCGCTCACATCGACCATGTGGGCCTGGCCCTGGGCATCGAAATGGGTCAGGGGCGATGGAAAGGATTTTTCGGTCATGCAAGGCAGCGGCGGACGGGATTGCGGCATCATACGCGGCATGATTGCTTCGGCGGCTTCTTCCGGGTTTTTATGAAAAAAGCGGTTAAAACCCTTGTACTGCTTGGACTAGCAGCTCTCATTAGCGCAGCAATAGCGGCGTGGAGCGGCCTAGCCCATGCGCAGCCGTGGCAGGCTCAACCGCCGCCGGCGCAAGGCGGCCTGCCTTCGCTGGGCGATGCGGGCGAGATGACGCCGCTGGTCGAGCGCAAGCTGGGCGACAGCATCATCGGCGAGCTTTACCGCGACCCAGACTATCTGGACGACCCCGTGCTGGGCGAATACGTCAACGGCATCTGGCGCAAGTTGCTGGACGGCGCGCGCGCGCGCGGCGATCTGCCGCCGGAGCTCGACGAACGCTACGCCTGGCAGGTGCTGATCGGGCGCGACCACACCATCAACGCCTTTGCCCTGCCTGGCGGCTATTTCGGGCTGCACACGGCGCTGGTGGGCGCGGTGAGTTCGCGCGCCGAACTGGCCGCCGTGATGGCGCACGAGCTGGGCCACATTACCCAGCGCCACATCGCGCGCATGATGGGCCAGCAGGCGCGCCAGACACCGGTGCTGGTGGCCGCGCTGCTGGCCGGGCTGATTGCCGCCGGCAAGAACCCGCAGGCCGGCGCAGCCATGCTCGTCGGCGGCCAGGCGGCGGGCATCCAGCAGCAGATCAACTACACGCGCGGCATGGAGCAGGAGGCCGACCGCGTCGGCTACGGCATCGCCATCCAGTCCGGCTTTGCGGCCAGCGGCTTTACCGCCATGTTTGAAATCCTGCAAAAAGCGCAGCGCCTGATGGACGACAACGACTGGCCCTATTTGCGCACCCATCCGCTAACCACCCAGCGCATCGCCGACATGCGCCAGCGCGAAGGCGCCGCCGCCAACACCCCGCTGCCGGCCGATTTTGAAACGCTGCTGCTGGCCGCGCGCGCGCGCGTGCTCTCGCGCCCCGGCGTGGACGTGCTGCGCCAGTGGGCCGCCGAGCCGCACAGCGCCGGCTTTGCCGCGCAAAGCGCGCCGCAACGCGCCGCCGCGCTGTACGCCGCCGCGCTGGCGCAGGCCGAACTGCAAGATTTGCCCCAGGCCCAGCGCAGCGCCGACGAACTGGCGCCGCTGGCCGCCGGCGACGCGCGCGCCGCCCGCCAGGTCCGTTTGCTGCAAGCCGAACTGGCGCAGCGCGCCGGCCAGCCGCGGCGCGTGCTGGCGCTGCTGCCAGGCGTGCTCCAAGGCGACGCGGGCGATGCGCCCGGCAACCGGGCCGAACGCCCCTCAAGCCAGGCCGGGCGGCCCGAACTGCTGCTGCGCGCCCAGGCACTGCTGGCCACCGGCGGCGCGGTGCAAGCGGCCAGCAGCCTGCAAAACTGGGTCGCCATCCACCCCGATGATGCCGGCGCCTGGCAGCAACTGGCCGCCGCCTGGGCCGCCCAGGGCCAGACGCTGCGCAGCCTGCGCGCCGAAGGCCAGGCGCGGCTGGCGCAAATGGATCTGCAAGGCGCCATCGACCGCTTTCGCGCCGCGCAAGACTACTCGCGCCAGCACCCCGGCGGCAGCGCCGATCTGATCGAAGCCAGCATCATCGACACCCGTATGCGCGAAACCCAGGCGGCGCTGCGGCAGCGGGAAAAGGACGAGAAGCAGTGGCGGTGAACGGCAGGCTCACCGCTAAACGCTGTACGGCGCGCGCACGCCCGGCTCGTCCGGCGGAAAATCACGGACATTGCGCGTGACCAGCAGCAGACCATGCACTTGGGCCGTGGCCCAGATAATCGCGTCGGGCAAGCGCACGCGCCACTGCCTGCGTAGCGTGACGGCGCGCTCGGCAACCGGGCTATCCAGCCCGATCAGCGTAAACGAGCGCAGCCAAGCGCGAATGTCGGCCTGCTCCTGCTCGGCAGCGCCGGCTAGCACTTCCATCCAGGTGATCGCGCTGATCGCCTTGTAGTCGTAGCGCGCAAACTCCTCGCCGGCTTGGGCGATACCGTTGAGGTAGTCGATCAGGATGTTGGTGTCGAACAGTCCTTTCACCATTCCGAGCGCAACTCTTGCTGGTAGCTCAACCCGTCTACTCCACGGCGTTGCCACAGGCCGAACACGTTGCGTTCTGGCGCTTGCTGGCGCTGCGCGAGGTAGGCTCCGATAGCCTCGCGTACGACGGCGGCGCGCGAGCGCTGCTCACGCTCAGCCAAGGCCGCCAACTCCTTGACCTGGACATCGTTCACGTCGATCAGAATTCGGCTCATTGCCATCTCCATAGTTGATATGCATATCATATATCAACGAAAAAACCGCCGCAACCCGGCCCGCCAGGTGTCGCTTCCGAGCGCCATCAGCGCCAGCAGGATCAGCGCGATGCCGCAGCCTTCGGCCAGGTTGGGCCTTTCGTCCAGCAGCCACCACGCCAGCAGCACGCTCACGACCGGAATCACCAGCGTCGAAAGCCCCGCCACGCCCGCCGGCAGCGCGCGCAGGATGAACAGCCACAAGCCCCAGCCAAGCGCCGTCGCCAGCACTGCGTTGTAACCGAGCGCCAGCATCATGTACGGCGACCAGATGATCGGCGTCTGGTGCGTGGCTGCGGCCAGCGCCGCCAGCGCCGCCGCGCCGATCGTCATCTGCCACGCCACCAGACTGAGCAGGTCCACGGCCTGGTGGCGAAAGGCCCGCTTGGCCACCACCGACCCGCCCGCCCACGCCAGGCCGGCGGCCAGCGCCAGCAGGGAAGCCCGCAGGTTGCCGTGCCATTGCCACGGCTGGAGCACCAGCAGCAGGCCCAGCGCCGCCACCAGCCCGGCGGCGTACTGAGGCGGGCGGGGCTTTTCGTTCAAGAACAGCGCCGCCAGCAGGATCACCCAAAACGGCATCATGTAAACCAGCACTGCCGTCTTGCCCGCGTCGCCGCTGACCAGCGCCAGTTGCGACAGCCCCGTCATCCCGACCACCTGCAACAGCCCGATCGCCAGCACCGCGCGCCACGGCGGGGGTTTGAGCGAGCGGCCCGTCAGCGGCAGCAACGCCAGCAGCAGCAGCGCACCCAGCACGCAGCGCAGGGCGGCGAAATCGAGCGCGCCCACATAGCGCAGCACCGATTTGGTGACGATCCAGTTGTAGCTCCAGATCAGCGCCAGCGCGATCAGCGCGAGCACGGCAAGAAGGGTGGTGTTGCGGTTTTGCATGGCGCTGCTTGGCGTGCTCCCGGTCATTCATCGGACGGCAAGGCTGCATCGAGATCGGTTTCGACATGGCCGACCAGCGCCCGCAGCCGTTTCACGAAGTCCGCATCCACGGCCTGCAAGCGTTCGGGATGATTGGAAATATCGCGTTCCAGGAAGCCGAGGAATTGCCTTGGCACAGGAGCGTCCCGCCCGGCGAGAGCGGGCTGGCCGTGTCCGCCTGCCGCCCCGATGCGCCGCGCGAATTCGGCCACGGCCTGCGCGCAATCTTCTGCTTTTGCCTGAAGCAGAAAGTGCGGGCCTTCGATTTCATGCAGCGCCGCCGTTGGAATCGCGGAAAGTATTTGCCGGCCCGCCGAGGCGGGGAGCAGCCGGTCGTGCGATGCGCGCAAATACAGCAAAGGCATGGTGATCTCTTTCAACCGGGCCGACAGATCGGCGCGTAGCGCCTGCATGGCGCGAAAACGAAGCACCGGTGCCGGAACTTCCGAAAGCGCCTGCCCAAGCGCGGTCCGATGGCCCGCATTCGACCACCGGCCAAGCAGCAGCCAGTCAAGCAGGCCCTTGGGGACGGTGCCCAGCGGCGTGAACTGGATCCAGGGCGTCAGCATCGCAGCCATGTGCGGTGGCCACGGAAAGCGGGCAAACGAAGCGGCCAGCACGACCGCGCAAAGACCCGGCGGCCGATCGAGCGCAAGGGACAACGCGATCGGGCCGGAAAACGATTCGCCCACGACGATGAAAGGGCCATCCCTGGGCAGCGCGGCGCGCACCAGATGCTCAAGCTGGGTGTAATCCAGCGCCCGATCCGAAGGGTAGGAGAGCGCCGCCGCCTTGAAGTGCGGCTCCAGCGCGGCCACGAAAGCGGCCAGCAGGCGATCCGTTCCCGTCAGGCCGGGAAGCGCCACAATACCCGGCATGACGCCAGCGCCCGCCCGGTCATTCATCGGACGCAAGGCTGCATCATCGGGATCGGTTCGCACCTGTTCATTTTGACATGCGGGGAAGGCCGCGCCGCCGCCGCCATCACGCGGGCGTTTACCGTATCGTCCTAAAATTCCCTACCAAAGTTATACATTTCTATTCACATGGTTCCTCATCTCGTTACCGCCCTGTCCGGCCCCATCAACGAGCTGGAGCAACGCATTCTCGACGCCACGCCGGTGATCGAGCGCTGGTTCCGGCTGGAGTGGATGGAGCACACGCCGCCGCTGTACTGCTCGGTGGACATACGCAACGCCGGCTTCAAACTCGCGCCCGTGGCCGCCGAGCTGTTTCCGCGCGGCTGGCACAACCTGTCGGAAGACGTGCTGCCGCTGGCGGTGCAGGCCGGGCAGGCGGCGATCCAGAAAATCTGCCCGGAAGCGCGCAACCTGCTGATCGTGCCGGCCAGCGGCAAGCCGTCCGGCCCGTATCTGGCGAACCTGGCGCAACTGGGGCGGATTTTCCGGCTGGCGGGGCTGAATGTGCGCTATGGCTCGATCGACCCGGCCGTCAAGCGCAGCGTCACGCACAAACTGCCCGGCGGCGCGGCGCTGGTGTTCGAGCCGGCGCTGCGCTCGCGCTACCGGCTGGGGCTTAAGCACTTCGATCCGTGCGTTATCCTGCTTGATGACGACCTGGCCCACGGCACGCCCGGCATTCTGGAAGACCTGCACGAGCAGTATCTGCTGCCGCCCTTGCAGGCCACTTGGCCGGTGCGCCGCAGAAGCCGCCACGCCAGCCATTACGAGGAAGTGAGCAAGCGTTTCGGCAAACTGCTGGGCATCGACCCTTGGCTGATCCAGCCGCTCACGGCGCATTGTCAGGGAGTCGATGCGCGCAAAAGCGAAGGGCTGGAGCGCCTGCACGAAAGCGTCAACACGCTGCTGGCCAGGCTGCGCCGCAAGCACAAGGAGTACGGCATCGCCGACAAGCCGTTCGTGCTGCTCAAGCCCGATTGCGGCGCGGTCGGTGCGGACGTGCTGGCGCTGGGCTCGGCCGCCGAACTGGGCGCCGCCGGCGGCAAGCCGGCCCACAAGGCGCTGACGCAACTGGCGCGCGGCGGCGACGTGATTGTGCAGGAAGGCGTGCCCACCTGCGAGCGTCTGCACGACATGGTGGCCGAACCGTCGGTGTACCTGATCGACCGCTACGTAGTCGGCGGCTACTACCGCATGTATGCCGATGCCGCAGCCAGCCTAGGCGCGCCCGCCGCCGGCTGCGTGCCGCTGGCCTTCGACGGCCGCAACCACCTGCCCCACGCCGCCGAACCAGGCGCCAGCGCGCCCAACCGCTTTTACATGTACGGTGTCATCGCCCGTGTGGCGCTGGTAGTGGCCAGCTATGAGCTGGAAGCCACCGACCCGCAGTGGAACGAGGAAGCCTGAGAACGGCGTTTGGCGTTTCGCTCAGGGCGCGGGAGCAGTTTTGCCGCTATTGCGGCGTCTGGCTGTAGGCCGCGATCTGGCCTTGCATGTCCGCCGATAGTTTGGCAAACGCGGCCTTGCCGGCAGGCGAGACGGGGGTGTTGCCATGCTGGCTGGCCAGCACGACGGCGGGGTTGACCGGATTGTTGGCGACGCGGAACTCAAAGTGCAGGTGCGGGCCGGTGGCCATGCCGGTTTTGCCGACCGCGCCGATGGTTTGGCCTTGCGCGACGGCCTGGCCCTTCCTGACGCCGATGTGCGAAAGGTGCGCGTACACGCTGGAATCCTTGCCGTTGCGATGGCCGATGAAGATGACGTTGCCGTAGCCGCGCTGCACGCCCGCGAATTGCACCGTGCCGTCGCCGATGCTGCGCACGGGCGTGCCGATGGGCGCGGCGTAGTCGATACCTTTGTGCCTGCGCTCGTAACCCAGCAGCGGGTGCTCGCGCATCCCGAAACCGCTGGCCACCCGTGAGAAGGCCAGCGGGGTAAGCAGGTAGGCGCGGCGCAGGCTTTGGCCGTCGAAGGTGTAGTAACTGCCCTGGGCCGCGCCCGCGTCCTTGAACCACAGGGCGGTGTAGGCGTGGCCCTTGTTGACGAATTCGGCGCTGAGCACGCGGCCAGTGCGGATCGGTTCGCCGTCGGCTTCCAGCGTTTCGTAGATCAGCGCGAAATGGTCGCCCTTGCGCAGGCTGCGGTGAAAGTCCACCGAACTGTCGAAGATGTCGATGAGCTGCCGGGTCACTGCGTCGGGCAGGTCGATGCTGTCGGTGGCCGCGTACAGCGAAGACTGGATCACCCCGTTGGCCACGCGCTGGCTGACCGTCAGCGGCGCGGTCTCGATCCGGCTGGTAAAGCCAGCTGCGGTCTTGCTGACCACCAGCCGGTCGAAGTGCCCGGAATCGGGGTTGGCGACCCAGTGCGCGCGCAGGGTTTGCAGGGCCTGCCGGTCGTCCACTTCCACGCTGACGGCGCGGCGCGCGGCGCCAAACAGCGCCTGCCGCGCTTGGGCGTCGGCGCGCAAAAATGCCGCCGCTGCCGGGTCGGCCACGCCCAGGCGTTGCAGCAGACGTTCGGGCGTATCGCTGGCGCCGAGGGTGCGCTCGCCCCGGTAGAGCGTGAATGTGAAGGCGTTCAGCGCGTCGGCCTGCTCTTGCAGGGAGACGGCAGGCTGCACGGATTCAGTGACCAGATGCACCGGGTTTTGCGGCGTCGCGGGCGCAAGCTTGGCCACGGCATAGACGCCGCCGGCGCTGCTCATGAGCAAGGCCGCGATGGCAGCGGTAATGCGGCGCGGATGGCGCTGGATGAAGTCGGCAAGAGCCAGACCGGAAGAAACGAGTTGTTGTTTCATAAGACCGGGCCGTGTCGGCATGAAGGTTGCGGGCGCGGCAGGCGAATGGCCTGCTGCGGCGGAAATGGCATGGGCGGCGTACACCTAAAATCAAGCGCGAAGGAATCGCCGCAAAGTCTTGAAGTATATCGACTTACGGCAGGCGTTTGTAAAGTTGTAAAAAATCATGTCCGAGCCATCTCAACCCAAACCTCCCGCCCACTTGCCCGAAAGCGTGCAGCATGCCTTGGAAGTATCGCTGCGCGGCGCCGAGGATCTGCTGCCCAGGCAAGACTGGATCGCCAAGCTCGCGCGCGCCGAGGCCACCGGCCAGCCGCTGCGCATCAAGCTGGGGCTGGACCCGACCGCGCCCGACATTCATCTGGGCCACACGGTGGTGCTGGGCAAGCTGCGCCAGTTGCAGGATTTGGGGCATACGGTGATTTTCCTGATCGGCGACTTCACCAGCCTGATCGGCGACCCCTCAGGCCGCAACGCCACGCGCCCGCCGCTTACGCACGAACAAATCCGCGCCAACGCCGAAACCTATAAAGCCCAGGCTTTCAAAGTGCTCAACCCGCAAAAAACCGAGCTGCGCTACAACAGCGAATGGAGCGACCAGCTCGGCGCGCGCGGCATGATCGAACTGGCCGCCCGCTACACCGTGGCGCGCATGATGGAGCGCAACGACTTCGCCGAACGCTACGCGGCAGGCACACCGATTTCGGTGCATGAATTTCTCTACCCGCTCATGCAGGGCTACGACTCGGTGGCCCTGAAGGCCGATCTGGAACTGGGCGGCACCGACCAGAAATTCAACCTGCTCATGGGCCGCCACCTGCAGCAGGAATACGGGCAGGAGCCGCAGTGCATCCTGACCATGCCGCTGCTGGAAGGCACCGACGGCGTGGAGAAAATGTCCAAGAGCAAGGGCAACTACATCGGCATCACCGAGGACGCCAACACCATGTACGCCAAGGTGCTGTCCATCAGCGATGAGCTGATGTGGCGCTGGTACACGCTGCTATCTTTCAAATCGCTGGCCGAAATCGGGGCGCTGCAAAAAGAAGTGGCCGCCGGGCGCAACCCCAAAGACGCCAAGGTCATGCTGGCCAAGGAGATCACGGCGCGCTTTCACTCCCCCGCCGCCGCCGAAGCCGCCGAGCGCGACTTCGCCCTGCGCAGCCGCGGCGGCGTGCCCGACGAAATTCCGCAAGTGCGCCTGGCGCTTGGCGAAGGCGGCGCGCTGGGCATCGGCCTGGCGCTCAAGCAGTCGGGCCTGGCGCCTTCCACCAGCGAGGCCAACCGCCTGATCGACGGCGGCGGCGTGCGCGTGGATGGCAGCGTGGTCGGCGACAAGGCGCTTCAATTGAAGCCCGGCGTTTATGTGATGCAAGTCGGCAAGCGCAAATTCGCCCGCGTCACGCTGGCATGAACCATGCGCAGGAGCGCATAGGTTAGATGACGGATGCGAACCTCAACGCTTGCAAGATCATCAATCCTGAATTAATAGCTTTATACCAATTTGTTACATGTATTTACTACAAAAAAGCATAAAAATACATATTAACACAGGGCATATAGCTATGTTAACAATAGCGCAAATCAAGCCGCCGCGCCACCGCGCAACCTTCACTGCGGCGTGATGCCCGCCTTCTCGGCAATCTTGCGGAAACGCTCGATTTCCTCGTGATGAAAGCGCGCCATTTCCTGTGGCGGGTAGGCCATCAGTTCCACGCTGTGCGAGCGCACGTACTGGCGCGCCTCGTCGGAGGCGGTGGCCTTGCGCACCGCATCAGCCAGCTTGTTGACGATGTGATCGGACGTTTGTGAACGCACGTAGAACGAAACCCAGCTGTACTGCACGTAATCCTTGAAGCCCTGCTCGCGCACGGTGGGCACGTCGGGCAGATCGGGATTACGGTTTTCGCCGCTGACAGCCAAGGCGCGCAGCTTGCCGCTGGTGATGAATCCGATGGCGCCGCCCAGATCGACCAGCCCGAAATCCAGATGATGGCCCATCACGTCGGTCGTAATTTGCGCCTGACCTTTGTAAGCAACGTTGGTGAACTGGCTGCCCGTGAGGTCGGCCAGCCAGTGTCCCGCCAGTTCATAGCCAGCCGAATAGGTACCCATCATGAGCGGCTGCTTGCGCGCGGCGGCCACCAGATCGTCGAAGGTTTTGTAGGGTGATTCGTTGGAAACGATGATCACGTTCATCGCGCGCGTCAGGCCGAACACCGGCTTGAAGTCCTTCGACGGGTCGTAGGGCAGGTTCTTGAAAACGAGGGGGTTGACCGCCATCGGCGAGTTGCTTGCCAGCAGCACGGTGTAGCCGTCGGCAGGCTGGTTCTTGACCGCTTGCAGGGCAATGAGGCCGTTGGCTCCAGGGCGGTTCTCCACGATCACGCTCTGCCCCAGCGCCCGGCTCATGTGGTCGCCAAAGAAACGCGCCGCGGTGTCCGATCCGCTGCCCGGCGTGAAAGGCACGATGATCTTGATGACCTGGGCAGGGTAATCCGCGCTCTGGGCATGCACGCCGGCCCATGCGCTTGCGGCGAGCGCGGCAAAAACGAAAGTGCGGCGATTGATCCTCATCTGGGCTCCTGTGGATATTGGTGGGGCAACCATGAGTTGCGTTGCCATTTCAGCAGAAAGAAAGGCAGATAGGCCATAACATATCACAGATATGCTTCTTAAAAACATATCTATGTTAAATTATCGGGAAGTTGAAGGAAGTTTCTATGCCTGATGCCCCTCCCGAACCCACCTCGACGCCTTCGCCTCTGGCCGGCATCGAGCGCAGCGGTCATGTGGCGCTGGTCGAGATGCGCCGTCCGCCGCACAACTTTTTCGACGTGGCGCTGCTGGCTGCGCTGGCCGACGCTTTTGAGACGCTGGAGCGCGAGGACGGCTGCCGCGCGGTGGTGCTGGCGGCGCAGGGCAGATCTTTTTGCGCCGGGGCCGATTTTTCCGGGGGCCGGCGCAACGACCGGGGCGCGCTGTACGCGCAGGCGGCGCGGCTGTTTGCCATGCGCAAGCCGGTGGTGGCCGCCGTGCATGGCCCGGCCATCGGCGGCGGGCTGGGGCTGGCGCTGGCGGCGGACTTTCGCGTGACCTGCCCCCAGGCGCGCTTCAGCGCCAACTTCACGCGGCTGGGCTTTCATCCCGGTTTCGGGTTGACCCATACGCTGCCGCGACTGATCGGCGTGCAGCAGGCGGCGCGGCTGTTTTATACCGGGCAGCGCATTGACGGCGCACGGGCGCACGCCATCGGGCTGGCCGATGAACTGGCCGAAAGCCCGGAGCAGACGCGCGAGCGGGCGCTGGCGCTGGCCGCTGAGATCGCCGCCTCGGCGCCCATCGCGGTCGAATCGGTGCGCGCCACGCTGCGCGCCGGGCTGCTCCAGCAGGTCCAAGCGGCCATCGCGCACGAAAGCGCGCAGCAGCAATTGCATTTCGAGACCGCCGATTGCCGCGAAGGGCTGGCTGCCGCCGCCCAACGGCGCGAGCCGGTTTTCACACGCTGCTAAAGGGAGGAGCGCCAATGATCGACTTCACCCTGGACGACGCGCTGGAGCTGGCCGTCGATACCGCGCGGCGCTTTGCCACCGAGCGGCTGGCGCCGATGCAGCGCGAATTTGAAGCCGCCCGCGCGCTGCCTGATGCCTTGCACGCGCAGGCGCGCGAGATCGGCTTTGACCGCGTGGACTGGCCCGAAGCGTGCGGCGGCGCGGGTCTGGGCGCGCAGGCGCGTGTGCGTGTGCTGGAAGAACTGGCCGCCGGCTGCCCCGGCGCGGCGCTAGCCTTGCAGACTATGGGCAGCGCAGCCCATGCGCTGCTGGCTTTCGGCGGCGAGCAGGCGTTGGCGGGGCAATTGAATGCGCTCGATATCGCGGGCGGCGCGCGCGCGGCGCTGGTGTTCGATGCCCGCGGCGCGCTCAAAAGCGATGCGGCGGGGCGCATCAGCGGGCGTTTGCCCTGGCTGCCGGCTGATCGCATCGGCTTGCTGGCGATTCTCGACCGCCAGGGGCTGCGGCTGGTGCGCGAAGGTGTAGCGCTTGCGCCCGTGCCCGGCAGCGGCCTGTGCGCGGCGGGGGCGAGCGAAGTCATGCTTGATAACGCACCCGTCAGCGCGCAGTGGCGCGATCCCGCCGCCGCCGCGCTGGCGCTGGCGCACGCCCGGTTGCACGGCGCGGCGCTGTTGGTGGGGCAAATGCACGCCGCCGCCGATTACGCGCGCCGCTACGCGCTGGAGCGGGTGGCGTTCGGCAAGCCGATTGCGCACCATCAGGCGCTTGCTTTCCTGATCGTGGACATGCACGCCGCCGTGGAAATGGCGCGCGAGCTTTTGCATGAAGCCGCCTGGCGGCTGGAGCAGGGCGCAGCCGGCGCTTGCGCCGCGTGCGCGAGCGCGTGGATCGAGGCGGCGGAAAGCGCCCCCTTCATCGGCGGCCACGCGGTGCAAATTCTCGGCGGGCCGGGCTTCATGCGCGACTATCCGGTCGAAAAATATCTGCGCGAGCTGCGCGCCTTGGGCCTGCTGCTGGGCGGCGCGGACGCAGCGCGCGACGATGCGGTGGGTGACGTTGAGGCCGGGGCAATGCCCGCGTATCTCGCTGCGGCAGCTGCGGTTGCGAACTGAGATGAAACCGAATTGGAGCGAATCACTCCTTCCCCCGCGTGCGGGGGAAGGTTGGGATGGGGGCGATGGCGCATCGAAAAAGCCAAGCGTTTATGCGAATGCCGCACCCCCCACCCCAACCCTCCCCCGCAAGCGGGGGAGGGAGCAAAGATAACTGAGGACATTGCTCATGGACTATTCGATCAGCGCCCAAGACGCGCAACGCCTGCACGCCCTGCGCGTCATTGGGCGCGAGGAAATCCGCCCCGCCGGTCTGCGCGCCGACCGTGCGGGCGAGCCGCTGCCGGTGGGCGATGCTTTCTTCACGCGGATGTTGGCCGCAGGCTTTGGCCGCACCCGCTGGCGTCCCGAAGGGCAGGCCGGGAGCCATCCAGTCATCGCGCCCAACAAGGGATCGACCGCAGTCGCGCAAGTGCTGCTGGCCGAAGAAGGGGCGTATTGGGATCGCGGCATCGGCGTGGCGATGCCCGGCCCCGGTTTGGGCGAGCCGCCGATTTTGTCGATGGGCACGCCGGAGCAGAAAGCGCGCTTTCTGGGGCCGTTCGTCAATCCGGCCCAGCCGATCTGGGGCGCGTTCGCGATGACCGAGCCTTCGGGCGGATCGGACGTGGCCAACATCAAAACGCGCGCGCGGCGCGAGGGCGACGTGTGGATTCTGGATGGCGCCAAGTCGTTTTCCGGCAACTCCGGGCGCGCCGAGTGGATCGTGGTGTTTGCCACCGTCGATCCGGCGCTGGGGCGCGCGGGCCACCGCGCCTTCGCCGTCGAGCGCGGCACACCGGGCCTGGGCGGCTTTCGCATCGAAAAGAAGATGGGGCTGAAGGCTTACGAATCGACCTCGTTTTTCCTCACCGGCTGCCGCGTGCCCGCTGCCAACCTGCTTGGCGGCGAAGCGTATTACGCGCAGCGCGCGGGCTTCAAGGGGGCGATGGACACCTTCAACGCGGGCCGCCCGGCCATTGCGGGCATGGCCGTCGGCATTGGCCGCGCGGCGCTGGACGAGGCGGCCCGGTTCATGCAAGAAGACGGCCTGTGGGCCGACGCCCGCCTGCGCGACCGCTGGGAGCGGTGCCGCCGCAAGCTCAAGGCGGCCCTGCTGCTGGCGCTGCGCGCGGCCTGGCTGGCCGACCGCAAACAGCCCAACATGGTCGAGGCTTCGGCTTCCAAGGCGATGGCCGCGCCCGCCGCCTTCGAGGCCACGAGCTTGGCGATGGAGGCGCTCGGCCTGGCGGGCGGGCGGGGCGATCACCAGATCGAAAAACTGTTCCGCGACGTGAAGGCGATGGATATCGTCGAAGGCACCGGCCAGATTCAGCGCATCGTCATGGCGCGCAAGCTGGTCGGGCTGCCGCATGGATGAAGAAGTTGTGCGCTGTGCGTTTGGCGTTGAGTGTGAAACGTTTGATTTTCTATCAATTTAATAGCTTTTTACCAATACATTGTATGATTTATACATATAAAAAATATATAAAATCATATAATATACATGATATTAGCTATTAATTTTAGAGCAACAGAAATTTTTTCGCTTCTGCAAACGCCACACGCTCAGCACACAACGCCACACTGAAATGACCACCGCCTCTTCTCCCGCTTCCCCCGCCGCGGCCACCGGCCCGCTCAAGGGCATCCGCGTGCTCGATCTGACCGCCGTCGTGCTGGGGCCTATCGCCACCCAGATACTGGCCGACTTCGGCGCCGATGTCATCAAGGTCGAGCCCCCGGCGGGCGACATGATGCGCGCCAACGGCATCTCGCTGCATCCGGGCATGAGTTCGATCTTTCTGGCCGTCAACCGCAACAAGCGTTCGGTGTGCATCGATCTGAAATCGCCCGCGGGCCGCGCCGCACTGGACGCGCTGATTCCCACCGTGGATGTGCTGGTGCACAACATGCGCATTCCCGCCGCCGGGCGTCTGGGCCTGGGCTACGAGCGGGTCGCGCGCTTGCGCCCGGACATCGTGTACTGCGCGGCGCTGGGCTTCGGGCAAGACGGCCCGCACCGCGACAAACCGGCATTCGACGACATCATTCAGGCCGGCTGCGGGCTGACCGGTTTGAGCGCCATCGGCCAGGCGCAGCCGGACTACGTGCCCAGCCTGATCGCCGACAAGACCGCCGGAATGGCGGTGAGCAACGCCATCATGGCCGCGCTGCTGCACCGCGCGGCAACCGGGCAGGGCCAGTACGTCGAAGTGCCGATGCTGGAAACCATGGCCGCCTTCGTCATGGCCGAGCACATGGGGGGGCTGACGTTTCGCGGATCGGGCATCAAGGCGGGCTACCCGCGCCTGCTCGAAGGCGGGCGCAAGCCCGCGCGCACCAGGGACGGCTGGATCGCCATGCTGCCCTATACCGGCAAGCACTGGCACGCCTTCTTCGAGGCCGTGGGCCGCAAGGATTTGAGCGCGCGCTACGACATCGAAGACCGCCACCAGCGCAACGCGCGCATCCGCGAGCTGTATGCGCATCTGCGCGAATTGGCGACCGAAAAAACCACCGCGCAATGGATGGCTTTGTGTGAGCAGCTGGACATTCCGGCCACGCCCATCTACATGCCCGACGATCTGCCCGCGCACCCGCACCTGCAAGCGGTCGGCCTGTTTCAAGACGCCGAACACCCGACCGAAGGCCCGATCCGGCAGGTGCGCCCGGCCACGCGCTTTTCGGCCACCCCCGCTAACGTGTACCGACAGGCACCCGCCGTGGGGCAGCACACCGAGGAGGTATTGCGCGAGGCGGGTTTGGGCACCGATGAAATTGCGCGCTTGAAACAGCAGCGGGCGATTGTTTGATCGCCGCGCCCGCCGCCGCACCAGGCCAGGACGGGCAAAATCCGCCCCTTGCTTCAAGAAAATCCAGCGCGGTGGAACCATCGGTCATCAAAACGGCGGGGCGGGTATTCGAGGTGCTTGAATACATGGGCGAGGTGCGCCGGCCCGTGACGGTGCGCGAAATTTCCGAGCGCCTGGGCTATCCGCTGTCCAGCGCCCAGGCGCTGCTCAAGAGCATCGCCACGCTGGGCTATCTGCGCTACGACTCCCTGCTGCGCGCCTACCTGGCCACGCCCCGGCTGGCCTCGCTAGGCGAATGGGTGGTCGATTCGATGTTCGCCGGCGGCCAGTTGTTCGGGGCGCTGGAGGACATCGCGCGCAAGACGGGCTTCAAGGCCATCCTCGCGGTCGAAAACGGCATTTACGCGCACTATGTGCGCGTGATCGTCGGCAACCGACCCATGGTCTTCAACGTCCAGCCCGGTACGCGGCGGCTGCTGTGCATGTCGGGGCTGGGCTGGGCGCTGCTGGCGGCCAGCAGCGACGAGCACGTGGCGCGCATCATTCATCGCACCAACCTGCGGCTGGGAGACGGCGGCCAGGCCGTAGCTCCCGATTACGTGAAAGCCCAGGTGCGCGAAACCCGCGAGCGCGGCTACGCCTTCTCGCGCGCCGTCGTCACCGAGGGCATCGGCATCGTCGCGGTCAGCGCGGCAGCTTCCCACGCGCCCGATACGCGGCTGGCCATCGGCGCAGGCGGCCCGGTGGCCGAACTGGAAGCCACACTCGACGCCGTCCTGCGCGTCCTGCGCGAACACGCGGCGGCAGCCGGCCCGGTGACCAGACGGTGAGCGTTTGGCGTTATCTATGTCCTCCCGATGAATCGTTGTTCAGCCACGCCCAAGGCGGCCCACCAGCGCGGTTCGCTCCCGAAGCAAGACTCCTGAATTGATAGCTTTGGCTGCTCTCTAATTTGATAGCTCATTGCGAAGATATAGCGGCTCCCAAAAATACTCAGACGCGAAGACGAGCCGCAGACAGTGCGAGTAGCACGGTAAGACGAAGGCGACAAAGTATGAGAATTTTTGGGAACCGCTATATGAGTTTTTGTGTATTTATATAGTTGACTCTGTAATAAATTAGACATAGATTATACGTCATGCTCAACCAGGAGATCGTCATGGCCTACAGTGAGAACTTCAAACAGCGCGTACTGGCCTATATTGCTGGAGGCGCCAACAAGGTTGAGGCGGCCAAGTGTTCAACCAGTGGCTGGAGCACATGCTACTGCCGCAACGGGCCAGCGGTAGCACCATGGTGCTGGACACCCGCCAGCTTTCACAAGGCAGAGTACACGCGCCGCCTGGTGGAGCACGCTGGCTGTCAACTGCTGTACTTGACGCCCTACAGTCCTGATCTCAACCCAATTGAAAAGCTCTGGGCCAATCTCAAGCGCCGCTGGCGCAAAGTTGGCGGCGCGCTGGAGGAGATGATCGTAACGTCCGATTATTTTGGGGATTGACTATGGCTCCCTCCCCCGCGCGCGAGGGAGGGTTGGGGTGGGGGCGCACGGCGCTGAAACAGGCGCGGGGTTTGCAATGTGCCGCTGCCCCCATTCCCGCCTTCCCCCGCGAGCGGGGGAGGGGGCAAAAACCAAGCACGCTCCCGCATACCTTGCGCCGGGATCGTAAACACGTTCTTAGATCACGGCCCGCGCCCGCAGCTCTTCCAGGCGCTCTTGGCTCAACCCAAGTTCCGCCGCCAGCACTTGGGCGCTGTGTTCGCCGAGCATGGGCGGGGGGCGGTGTTCGACGGGGGTGGCCGAGAAGCGCAGGGGGCTGCGCAGGCTGGGAACGTTCACGCCGCGGCTGTGCGGCAGGTTGACCACCAGGTCGCGGTGGCGTATTTGTTCGTCCTGAAAAACGTCGGCCATGTCGTTGATGGGGCCGCAGGGCACACCCGCGCTTTCAAAAGTCGCCACCAATTCAGCGCGGGTGTGGCCAGCCAGCGCTGGGGCGAGTATTTCGCGCAGCGCGGCGCGGTGGGCGATGCGCAGTGTGTTGGTGCGAAAGCGTTCGTCCCGCGTCCATTCCGGGTGCCCCAGGGTTTCGCATATGGCCTTGAACTGGCCGTCGTTGCCCGCCGCCACAATGATGGAGCCGTCGGCGCAGTCCAGCACTTCGGAAGGGGAAGCCACCGGGTTGGTGTTGCCTGCACGTGGGGGTATCTTGCCGGTGATGAGGTAGCCGAGCGCGACATGGCCGTTGAGGGCCACGGATGAATCGAGCAGGGACGCATCCAGATACTGACCCTGGCCGGTCTTTTGCCGGTGGTAAAGCGCGCCGACGATGCCGACGGCGGCATACAGGCCGGTTACCACATCGGTGATGGGAATGGCGGTGCGCATGGGGCCGGCGCCGGGCGCGCCTTCGGGATGGCCGCAGGTGCTCATCAGACCGGCCATTCCTTGCAGGATGAAATCGTAGGCCGGGCGGGTGGCATAGGGGCCGGTTTGACCAAAGCCGGTGATCGAGCAGTAGATGATGTCCGGGCGGCGGCGGCGGATGCTGGTTTCGTCCAGGCCGTATTTGGCCAGCGAGCCGACCTTGTAGTTTTCCACCAGTACATCGCAGCGCGCGGCCAGATCCTGCACCAGCGCGGCGCCTTCGGGCGTGGCGATGTCGATGGTGACCGATTGCTTGCCCCGGTTGTAGGCCAGGTAGGTGGCCGATTCGGCGCCGTGCGCGTCGTGCGGATCGGACAGAAAGGGTCCCATGCGCCGGGTGTCGTCGCCCTCGCCGGGCTTTTCGATCTTGTAAACCGTGGCGCCCATGTCGGCCAGGGTCTGCGTGCACGCAGGCCCGGCGACGATTCTGGAGAGATCCAGAACCTTGATGCCTTCGAGAATTGCGGTCATGTCACTCACTCCAAATGAATGTTGGCTTTTTTGATCACGCCAGCCCAGCGGGCGGACTCGCTGCGCATGAAGGCGTCGAACTGCTCGGGCGTGCCGCCCACGGGGTCGATGCCGAACTCGATCAGCTTGCCGTGAATTTCCGGCGCTTGCAGCGCCTTGCGGACTTCGGCGGAAAGCCTGTCCACGATCGCCTTGGGCGTTTGGGCCGGCGCGAGCAGGCCGATCCAGCTGCCGCCGGTCATGCCGGGGTAACCCAGCTCGGCCATGGTCGGCACTTCGGGCGCGGCGGGCCAGTGCTGGCCGCTGGTCATGGCCAGGGCGCGCAGCTTGCCGGCTTTGACCTGCGGCATCATGGTCTGCACGGAATCGAAGACGATGGCGATGCGGCCCGAAAACAGATCGGGCAGCGCCGGCGCGATGCCTTTGTAAGGAATGTGCGACATCTTCAAACCCGCCGTCTGCGCGAACAATTCGCCCGCCAGATGCGCGCCGGAGCCGGCGCCGCTGGAAGCAAAGGTCGCCTGATCGGGATTGGCCTTGGCCCAGGCCACGAACTCATGAAGGCTGACCGGCGGCAAGGCCGCGCTGGAAACCATCAGCAGCGGGATGGCGCCGAATTCGCTCACGCCGCGCAGGTCTTGCAGCGGGGAGTAGGCCATTTTCGGATACAGGCTCGGATTGATGACGTGGGCCGCCACGACCACCAGCAGCGTGTAGCCATCCGGTGCCGCGTGCGCCACGAAAGCCGAGCCAATTTGCCCGTTGGCGCCGCCCATGTTGTCGATGATGACCGGTGTCTTCAATTGTTCGCCGAGCTTGCTGGCGATCAGCCGCGTGACCGTGTCGGACACTCCGCCGGGCGTGTAGGGCACCACGACATGGATCGGCCTGTTCGGGTAGGTATCTTCGGCGCAGGCCGTGCCCGCGCCGCCAGCCAGCGCGGCGGCGGCCAGGGCGGCGGCCAGGAACTTGCGGCGACAGTTGAAAATCATGGAAGTCTCCTTGGGTTGGTTGAAACGAAAAATTTCAGGCCGCGCCTGGCTCCAGCAGGCCGCTTGCGAGCCAGCTCCGGGGGACGCGCACCGGGCAGTCGAGCAGCATCTGCGCGAAGGACTTGCCCAGCGGGTCCGAGCGCAGGCTGGCCACCCCGCCGCCGCCGAGCGCGCGGTGCAGAACGAAGTTCAGCGCGCCCAGGCCCGGCAGGTCATAACGCTCGACCTCACCTTGCACCAGATGCGCAAAATATGCGCGCACCCGTGCGGCATCGAGCTGCACGCGCAGCAGCGGCAGAAATTCGGGCCGGCGGGCAATGACGCCGATGTTTTCGTCGTCGCCCTTGTCGCCGCTGCGCGCCCAGGCAAGCGCGACCAGCGGCACGGGTACGGCATCGCCGCCTGGTTGCATGTCAGGCGGCATGGCGGGCAGTTCGGCGGCGGCGGTGACCGGCCCCGCTGCGGGAGGCGCGACCGGCTCGGCCATATCGCCAAGCGCCACTTGCAGCGCCACCTGATCCTTGGGCACCAGAAACGAGAACACCTTGATGACCGGCTGCACATCCGCGCGGCCCGAAAACGTCGAGCGCGTGCCCGGCCCCATCGACGTGCCGGCGGATGCGCATTCGCGCTGCAAGAAGGCCAGCGCCTTGGGGTCGGCATGGCGGGCGGCGATGCGCAGCACCACTTCGCGCGTGGGCAGGGGGCGGGCGTGGGCGCCGTACAGCGCTTCGCAGCCGAGCAGTTCGACGCAGGTTTCGCTGTAGCCGGCCATGCCGCGCTGGCGCATCTGGGCGCGCGTGCGCTCAAGCAGCGCATCGGCGGTTTTGCGCGCTTTGGCGGGCGCGTCGATGCCGCGAATGGCCATCATGATCTGCAACTGGTAGCCGTCGCGCCATGTGCCGTTGGCCTTGTAGCTGCCGGTGGGCGGGCGTCCGCGCGCGCCTTGAATGCGCACCGCGTCCGGCCCTTGTGCCCGCACGCGCACCTGCCGGAAGTCGCAAGTGACGTCGGGCATCAGGTAATTGGCCGGGTCGCCGATTTCGTAGAGCACCTGCTCGGCCACCGCGCCCGGATGGATCAGTCCGCCGGTGCCTTTCGGCTTGGAGAGCGTAAAAGCGCCGTCTTCTTCGCAGTCGATCACCGGGTAGCCCATGTTCGCCCAATCGGGCACCTGTTGCCAGTCGGTGAACAGGCCGCCGGTGGCTTGTGCCCCGCACTCGATCACGTGGCCCGCGAGCGTGCCGGCGGCCAGGCGCTCCCAGTCGTCCCAGCGCCAGCCGAATTCATGCGCCAGCGCGCCCACCACCACGGCGCTGTCCACACAACGGCCCGTGATGACGATTTGCGCGCCCAGCGCGAGCGCCTGCGCGATGCCGCGCGCGCCGACGTAGGCGTTGGCCGAAACCAACTGCGCCGGAGGCGGTTCGCCCGTGTGCAGGTCGCGCAGCCCTTGCGCGCGCAGGCGCTCGAACTGCGGCATCACGTCATCGCCCGTGACCACCGCGATGCGCGGCGCCAGGCCCTGCTGCGCGGCCACGGCGGCCAGCGCGTCGCGGCAGGCGTGCGGGTTCAGGCCGCCGGCGTTGGCAATCACGCGCACGCCCTTGGCGCAGATCGCCGCCAGGTGCGGGGCCATCGCGGCGTGCACGAAATCGGTGGCGTAGCCCAGCGCCGGGTCCTTGGCGCGGGCGCGCGCCAGAATCGACATGGTGGTTTCGGCCAGATAGTCGTAAACCAGATAGTGCAGGCCCGGCACTTCGAGCAGTTGCGGCGTGGCGATGGCCGAATCGCCCCAAAAGCCGCTGGCGCCGCCGATACGCACGGCTTTCCTGTTCATGTCAGTGGCTCCAGGACCTGCCGCGCAACGCGCGGTGCATGCCACGGCCCAGCCCCTTCTTCGCTATGATTTGCATAGCTGTATGCCATTGCCATGCCTACGATATAGGCCGATTTGCATTCAGATTCTTGCCGGCTGGACGGGCCTTGCGCGGTGCAGGGTAAAAAGAAAGTGCGCCTGTTCATCTGGGGGTGTTCCCTCTCAAGCTTCGATGCGCAACAGCAGTGCGCCTTTGGCGGCCTGGCCGCCGGATGACACACACACTTCGGCTACCGTGCCCGCCACGGGCGCGGCCAGCAGGTGTTCCATCTTCATGGCTTCAAGAACCACGAGGCGCTGGCCGGCTTGCACGGTTTCGCCCTGGCGCACCGCGACTTCCACGATGCGCCCTGTCAGCGGGGCCGTGATCGCGCCGCTTGCGCTTTCGGCCATGCGGCTCTTGCGCCTGCTCACGCGCTCCAGGCTCCAGGCGCGGCCGGCGTGGAAAAAATGGAGCGCATCGGCCTGCGCCGCGAGCGTCAGGCTTTCGGCGATGCCGTCGCATTCGACGCTGAAGGCGGCGCGGTCCGCGCCGTGCCACCGGGCATCGCGCAGCGTGAAGGTCTGGCTGGCGTGCTCGCCGCCGGCACCGGCGCAGCGCACGCTCACCTGCCATGCCCCGTCCTGGGCCAGCAGTTGCGCATCCCAACGGCACGCGCCTTGCGCCAGTTCGAGCCGCGCGGCTTGCCGGCCCAAGGTGGGGGCGCCAATCGAAAGCTCGCCGTGGCGGCCCGGCACTTCGGCGGCCAGCGCGCCGAAGGCAGCCAGCGCCACGGCGCCAAGCGCGGGCGCCGCCTGCTCCGCAAGGCGCGCGCCAAAGCGTTCCTGCACGAAGCCGGTATGAACGGCCTGGCCTTGCGCGAATACGGCGTCGCTCAGGCAGTCGGCCAGAAAACCCTGATTGGTCGGCAGGCCCAGCAGCACGCAGTGCTCCAACGCGCGCAGCAATTTGCGGCGCGCCTGGTCGCGCGTGGGGCCGTGCGCGACGAGCTTGGCAATCATCGAATCGTAGTGGGGCGACACCGCGCCGCCTTCATGCAAACCGTGATCGACGCGCACGTCATGCTCAGGGCCGGGCGGGCGCCAGCGCAACACCGGGCCGGTTTGCGGCAAAAAACCGCCGGGCACGTCTTCGGCGGTCAGCCGCACTTCAATCGCGTGGCCGTTCAGGCGCACCTCGGACTGCGGCAGCGCGAGCGGCTCACCGGCGGCCACGCGCAACTGCCACTCGACCAGATCGAGTCCGGTGACGGCCTCGGTTATGGCATGTTCGACTTGCAGGCGCGTGTTCATTTCCATGAAATAAAAACGCCCTTCGCGGTCGAGCAGAAATTCCATCGTGCCCGCGCCGGTATAGCCGATGGCCAGGGCGCTCTTGACGGCGGCTTCGCCCATGCGCGCGCGCAAGGCAGCATCGACCGCGGGGGAGGGCGCTTCTTCAATCACCTTCTGGTGGCGGCGCTGCACCGAGCAATCGCGCTCGCCCAGATGGATGGCGTGCCCGTGGCTGTCGGCCAGCACCTGGATTTCGACATGGCGCGGCGCGATCACGGCGCGCTCCAGAATCAGCTCGCCGTGGCCGAAGGCAGCTTCGGCCTCTGAACGTGCGGAAGCCAGCGCCTGCGGCAGAGCGCCGCCGTCGTGCACCAGCCGCATCCCGCGTCCGCCGCCGCCGGCGGCGGCCTTGACCATGACCGGAAAACCGATTTCCGCCGCCGCGCGCATGAAAGCCGCCTCGCTCTGGTCTTCGCCTTGATAGCCGGGAATGCACGGCATACCGGCGGCCAGCATCAGCCGCTTGGCCTGCGCCTTGTTGCCCATGGCGCGGATCGCTTCAGCCGAAGGGCCGATAAAAACCAGCCCGGCGGCATCGACGGCTTGCGCGAAGTCCGCGTTCTCGGCCAGGAAGCCATAGCCGGGGTGCACCGCATCGGCGCCCGCGCGGCGGGCCGCGTCGAGAATGGCCTGGATGTTCAGGTACGAGTCGCGCGGCGCCGCGCCGCCGATCAGCACGGCGCGGTCGGCGGCCCACACGTGCGGGCTGGCGCGGTCGGCTTCGGAATAAACGGCCACCGCGCCATAGCCCATGCGGCGCACGGTGCGGAAGATGCGAAGGGCGATCTCGCCGCGATTGGCGACGAGCACGGTGTGAAAGGGGCGGATTTGCTGGCGGATCGTCATCGGCGTTTTTCTTGGAAGCGTTTAGGGCGCAACCGGCACGGCCTGAGCCGCGCGGATTTCGCCGGCGCTGAACTGGCAGCGCCAGGCGGCGGCGCGCTTTTCCCGGAAGGCGGCGATGCCTTCGGCGCCTTCGCCGCGCATACAGGCCGCAAATTGCCGCGCCGCATCGTCGAGCAGGGCGGCATCGGCCTCATGCCCGCAGCGCCGCAGCAGGGCTTTGAGCGCGCGGTTGGCGCGCGGGCCGCAGGCGCCGATGCGGGAAAGCCAGTGCGCGAGCAGTTCGTCCAGCGCCGTGCTGTCGGCGGCCAGTTCGTCCACCAGGCCCAGGCGCAAGGCGGCCTCGCCGCTCACGCGCTCGCCACTCAGTCCCATGCGGCGCGCCACGCGCTGACCCACCCGCGCCACCACGAAGGGCGCGATCTGCGCCGGGATGATGCCCAGCGAGGTTTCGCTCAGAGCGAATTGGGCGTCTTGCGTGGCCAGCACGATGTCGGCGGCGCAGGCCAGACCCATGCCGCCGCCCATCGCCGCGCCCTCGACGGCGGCCACCACCGGCACTGGCAGCGCCGCCAGTTGCTGCATGAAATGGCCGAATTCGCGGTTGCGCGCGGCCACCGGATCGCTGCCCTCCACGGCGTGGGCGTCCAGCCGCGATTGAAAGCTGCCGACATTGCCGCCCGCGCAGAAAAAACCGCCCGCGCCGCGCAGCACCAGCGCGCGGCAATCCAGATCCGCTTCGGCCAGCGCCAGCGCGCCGGCCAGCGCGTTCACCACTTCGGGAGCCAGCGCGTTGCGCGTGGCCGGCCGGTTGAGCGTGACAAACAGAACACCGCGCTGTCGCACGGCGAGAACGGAGGCGGCGGCAGCGGGCATTACGGGCCTTTCATTTGTGTTGGGTGCTCAAGGCTGTTCATGGCGCTCATGCGGGGAACGAAAATTTCTTTACCCTACGGTAAGCTATTAAATTCATAGCTTATTACCAATGAAAAACATGTATTTTTGAATTTTTTATATAGTAAATGCATATTATGCATTGGCAACGAGCTATCATTTTTCAGGTTACCGCCTTCTTGAGAAACACAACACCCCGCTCTAGGATTGCGGCTGCACGCTCAGGCCCAGCTGCTTGAGAAGCTCGCCTTGAGATTTGTAACGCTGGCGCGCGAAGCGGTCGTAGCTGGCGCTGTCGAGGTAGGCGGCTTCCATATCCAGTTGTTCCAGCAGCTTGACGGTGGCCGGTTCGGTCAGCGCCTGCTTGAAGGCATCGTGCAGCGTCTTGACCACCTGCGGGTCCATGCCCTTGGGGCCAGCGATGCCGAAGGGGGAGGTGGAAACGATGTCCAGCCCCACCTCGCGCAGCGTCGGCACGTCGGGCCAGCGTTTGGAGCGGGCGGCGTTCCACAGCACCAGCAGGCGCACCCTGCCGGAATCGACGAAGCTGCCGACGGTGCCCGCGGAGCAGCCCACGTCGATGTGGCCGCCCATCAGCGCCGACATGATTTCGCCCTCGCCCTTGAAGGGCACGTGCACCCATTCGATGCCCAGCTTCTGGGCGATCTCTTCCATCGTCAGGTGCATCGTGCCATTGGTGCCGGTGGTGCCGTAAGTAATTTTGCCGGGGTGGTTTTTGGTGTCGGTCACCAGGTCGGACCATTGCTTCCACGGCGCGTCGGCGCGCACGGCCACGCCGAAGGTATAGCCGGTCAGGTGGATGATGTAGGTGAAGTCCTTGAGCGGATCGAAACTCGTCTTTTGCAGGTACGGCAGGCGCAGCGCTGGCTCGTTGATGAGCGTGATCGCGTAGCCGGTGGCCGGCGCGCGCACGATTGCGTTGGCGCCCATGGTGCCCGCGGCGCCGGGTTTGTTGTCGATCACCACGGGCTGGCCCAGCGTTTTGCTGGCCGAGGCGGCCAGCGCGCGCATCAGGGTGTCGGTGGTGCCGCCGGCCGGGAAAGGCACGTACAAAGTGATGGGCTGACCCGGAAAGACGGGTTGGGCGCGCGCCAGGGGAGCATGGACGCCGGCATACGAGGCGGCCAGGCTGGCGGCAGTCAGCGCCAGCAGGCGGCGGCGGTTCAGATGGGGGTTGGTCATGGTTGATCTCCTTGAAGGTTTCTCTGGGGTTGGTGTTCAGGCATTCATGTTCATCAGGCCCATGTGGCGCGCGATCACCATGAGCATCACCTCATCGGCGCCGCCGCCGATGGAGCCGAGCCGGTAGTCGCGGTAGGCGCGCGAAACGGGGTTGTCCCACGTATAGCCCATGCCGCCCTGGAACTGCATGCACCATTCGGCGATTTCGCGCGACAGACGCCCGGCCTTGAGCTTGGCCATGGAGGCGAGTTCGGCCACGTCGCCGCCGTCGATGTAGGTCTGGGTCGCCAGGTAGATCAGTCCGCGCAGCGCTTCCAGCTCGGTCTTGAGTTCGGCCAGCTTGTACTGGATGTACTGGTTGTCCAGCAGCGGCTTGCCGAAAGCCTGGCGCTTGCGCAGGTAATCGGCGGTTTCCTCGATCCACATGATGGACGCCAGCCGCCGCGCCGCGCCGTCCAGACGCTCTTCCTGAAACTGCTTCATCTGGTAGATGAAGCCCATGCCCTCCTCGCCGATACGGTGGCGCACGGGCACGCGCACGTCGTCGAAAAAAATCTGCGCGGTATCCGAGCTCCACATGCCGAACTTCCTGATCGGCTGCACCTGAATGCCGGGAGCGCGCTTGCCGTCCTGCCTGAGCGGCACGATGATGAGCGATTTGTTCTTGTGCGCCGGCCCTTCGGAGGTGTTGGCGAGCAGGCAGATCCAGTCGGCCTGGGTGCCGTTGGTGATCCACATCTTGGAGCCGTGGATGACGTAATCGCCCCCGTCGCGCCGCGCGCGGGTTTTCAGCGAGGCCACGTCGGAGCCGGCGCCCTGCTCGGAAACGCCGATGGCGCACACCATGTCGCCAGCGATGGCGGGCGCGAGAAACTCGCGCTTCAGGTCGTCGCTGCCGAAGGCCGCCAGAGCGGGCGTGGCCATGTTCGATTGCACGCCCACGCCCATCGCCACGCCTTGCGCGCGGGCGTATCCCATCGCTTCGGAAGCGGCCACCGCGTAGGAAAAATCCAGGCCCAGCCCGCCATAGGCTTCGGGCTTGGTAACGCCCAGAAAACCGAGCTTGCCCATTTTCTTGAACAGCTCGTGCGCGGGAAAGATGTGGGCGGCCTCCCATTCATCGACGAAGGGATTGATCTCAGCGTTGATGAAGCGGCGGATGCTGTCCATCAAGTCGCGGTGCTGGGCGGTGTAGATCATGGCGGTCTCCTGTTTTCTGGTGTCGGGGCGGCCGGCGGGTCAAAAACGCGCGACGCCGAATTGCACGGGGCGCGGCTGGCGCCGTTCGGTCTCGCGCGCGGTGGCCAGCACGAAGGCTAGCACGGCGCGCGTTTCGCGCGGGTCAATCACGCCGTCGTCGAGCAAATGGCCGCTGGTGTAAAAGGCGCTGGCCTGGCGCTCGAAGTTGGCGATGATCTCATGCTTTTGCGCGGCCAGTCTGGCTTCGTCCACCGGATCGCCTTTACGACCGGCCTGTTGCCGGGCGACGATTTCCATGGTGGCGGCGGCCTGCTCGCCGCCCATCACGGCGGTGCGCGCGTTCGGCCACGAGAAGCAAAAGCGCGGATGAAAAGCGCGCCCGCACATGCCGTAGTTGCCCGCGCCAAACGATGCGCCGCAATGAATCGTCACCTGCGGCACGCGCGAATTGGAAAGCGCCTGAATCATCTTGCTGCCGTGCTTGATCATCCCTGCTTCCTCGGAAGCGCGGCCCACGATGAAGCCGGTGGTGTTTTGCAGATAGACGATGGGCGTGCCCGACTGGTTGCACAACTGGATGAACTGCGCCGCCTTGGCCGCGCCGGACGGGTCGATCGGCCCATTGTTGGTGACGAAGCCGGCTATGTGACTTTCGATGCGGCCGTGGCCGCAGACCGTGGCGCTGCCGTAGTCGGGCTTGAAGTCCATCCAGCGCGAGTCGTCCACCAGGCGCGCGATCACCTCGCGCATGTCCATGGGTTTGCGGTGTTCGAGCACCATCACGCCCGCCAGTTCTTCCGGGTCCAGGCGCGGGTTCTGAAATGCCGCCGCCGCGCCATCATCGCCGCGCGGCCAGTCGAGGTGGGTCATGATGTCGCGCGCGATGGCGATGGCGTGCGCGTCGTCCTCGGCCACGTATTCGGCCAGGCCGCTGATGCCGGCGTGCATGTCGGCGCCGCCCAGTTCTTCGTCGGTGGCAATCTCGCCGGTGGCGGCCTTGAGCAACGGCGGCCCGGCCAGGAACGCCTTGGCGCGGCCGCGCACCATGATGACGTAGTCGGACAGACCCGGCATATAAGCGCCGCCGGCGGTCGAGGAACCATGCACCACCGTGACCACCGGCAGCCCCGCCGCCGAAAGGCGCGCGAGGTTGTAGAACATGCCGCCGCCGTTGACGAACTTTTCGACCCGGTACTTGCGCAGGTTGGCGCCCGCCGATTCGACCAGGTGAACAAAGGGCAGCCTGTTTTCCAGCGCGATCTCCTGGCAGCGCCTGACCTTCTGGTTGCCAGATTCGGTAAGCGCACCGGCATCGATGCCCGAATCGGTGGCCACCACCATGCAGCGCGCCCCGCTGACAAAGCCGATGCCGGCAATCTGCGCGCCGCCCGGAACGCAGGTTTGCAAGTCGGGGTGATCCATGCCGTAGCCGGCCAGATTGGCGATTGGCAAAAAAGGCCGCCCCGGATCGAGCAGCCGGCTCACGCGCTCGCGCGGCAGCAGCGCCCCGCGCCTGGCAAAACTGGCCGCCGCCCGCACCGACGCATCGGCGGCGCGGCGCTCCAGGGCGCGCAGTTCCTCAACAAGCGCCAGCATCCCCGCGCGCTGGCTCTGGAAAGCTTCGGACGCCGGATGAATGTGGGTCTGAAACGCAATCATGAAATAACTTTCGCGGTAAAGATGCGAAGGGTCAATTCGGAATTGACGAAGGGGGACTTTAGGCCACGCTGAACAAGCTTTTCACGAAGCCGCAACGCTCCTGATTCAATAGCTCATTGCAAAATACGGCACATCTTTGTACATATAGAAGCCACTCAAATAAATTAAATAACTAGAAAATAAGCTATTGAATCAGGAGTTGACTCATTTCAGAATGAAATCGACGGGCGCGTTGCGCCATGCTTCTTGCGGTACGCCGTCGCGCATGACGGGCTGGCAGCGCCAGTGGCGCACGGCTTGCAGGGCCGCGTTATCGAGACGGGCGTAGCCGCTGGAATTTTGCAGGCGCGTTTCACGCACCCGGCCATCGGCGCCGATCAGCCCTTGCACGATCACACGGCCTGTTTCGCCCAGCCGCGTGCTTATGGCCGGATAGGGCGGCGGCGA